>CANQHB010000001.1 GCA_947623755.1 uncultured Bacilli bacterium
AAAACTCTGGCGTATTTTTTAAAGTGTTATACAAGTTTTTCTACTCCTTTCTTTTTTGTATAACAAATTAAAGCCAACTATATTGTACCATAAAAATACAATATAACGCCATCATTCTACTCATTATTAATCACACTTTTTATATAGTTAGTTACCAATTCTATTATATTAGGAGAATCTTTTTTAAAAGTTTCTGTTATTTTAAACATAAGTCACCTCATTTAATTTTATGACTTTGTTATTCAATTATTTATTCATCTCCTGTTCTAAAACAACTTAACAAACTCTCAAAGTACTTTTGTTCATCTTCACTCATTGGTTCAGACTCGATCCTTTTACCATTCCATAATTCTACACCATCAACATCTTTTGAAATAATAGGCCCTATATTATTTCTTTTAATATTATTTTTATTATTATATTACTTCAAATTATCTTGATTACCAGTATTAAGATTATTTTTAATACCTGATATCTGATTCTTTAATACTTCTGATAACATAATAACTCTTTTAGAATTATTCTTTGCTTTCTTATCGTATTTTAAAACAATATAACTATACTTCGATAAACTACTTATACTTTTAGATATTGTTTGCTTACTAACACCAAATAAATTTTTAAAATATTCATTAGTAGCCCAACAATAACCTTCTTTCTTGCTTAATGACATTATTTCAATTAATAAAAATCTTTCTAAAAATGTTAATCTATTATCTTCTAATAAACTAGTTGGTATAACTAAATTAATAAAATTTTCTATATCTATTCTCTCTTTTTGATATAAGATTATCTGAGTAAGTGTTCTATTTTTTCTCCTTTCTTAACTAGCCTTTCTAGAACATGAAAAAAGAACTAGACATATCAATCCAAAACAAAAACAAGGGAATATTATCCAATCTTGTTTGTTGGAATCAATATGTACAGTTCTACATGAACTTTAAATTATATGTTTTATTAACCACATTCCCAAGTGACTAAACAAGTATAACAATTATTATATTAAATTGCTATACTATAATTTAGATTTTTAATATAATTTTCCATAAATTCATAATCTGGAACACCATTTAGTGATGGTAATAAAACCTTTTGAGATTTTGAATATTTGGTCATTCTATATTGTCTTCCAAATGAATATCTAAAGTTTTCCATATTAATTACTGTAGAAATAAACATTCCAACATAATCACTAATTTCAATTTTAGAATGTAAAGTTACTATATTATCGTCACAATAAAACTGTTCACTATGATAAAAAGAATTACCAAACATATCTATAGTTATGCAATGATCAAATAATTTCATATTATTATTTTCAGCAATATAAGATGCAATTCCTTGATTATACTTTCCAGCTGTAATCAAAGGAATATCTCCTTCAATCCTATCTAAAGTTTTTAGTCTTTTGCCATGGTCTATTTCAAAGATTCCATTTTCACCAATTAAATCAAAATATTCCCAACTAGAATTACTTAAATCAATTTTTTTTGAGCTCACAGATTTTGAATATTTATCTTCAAATTTTTCTTGATCAATGTTATCCAAAAACCAACAAGCCCTTTCATATCCTTCATTTAAAAAATAATCAGGTATATCATCTATTTTTATATTTCTAGTTTTTTCTACCCATTCTGGAAGTTCATTCAAATCTGGTACTAACAATGCATTTAAAGTTTTATTAGCTTGTCTCCCAAATGAATATTTAAATTGATTGGCTTTTATACATAGACAATAATATTGTAATATATTAATATTCATATCAATTTTAGGTTTTAGATAAAACAAATCTCTACCTGAATAATAAGGTTTCTCTTGAATAAATGCCTCTAAAACAGAGCCTCCGCCAGCAACAGAAATGGTATATGCCGGATTTGGAACAATATCTTTAACTGGTAAAACATTTGCAGTAATCCCGTTATTTTTTTTACTTCTACCCACATAATTTATACCATTCTCATCTTTTATAAGCTTACTTAAATCCAAATTCACTCCATAAACCACTTCGAATAATTCATCTATTCTTTTCATTCTTCATCACCTAAGTCATTTTCCTGCATATATTTAAACAATGCATATTTCTTTAATTGGTTTTCAAACTCTGTTTCAGTTAACAAACTATAATCAGTCTCAACATATGCTTCAGCTAACCATTCATCATTTTTGTTTAACTCTTTTCGTAAATATACAGTATTATCAATTTTAGCAATTCCCTTTAGCTGTCTTAACCACTCATCTTTTGTAGACATCCATGCATTATCCTTATCATATCTTCCTACATGAGGGATTGTTACTAACCCATCATCTTGCCATCTCGCAAGAAAAACTATTTTACTGGAATCATTATGTTTAATATGAGCTCTAAACACCATTATACAAGTTGAGGTTCCTACTTTACTTTCTTGAAAAAGCTTTTTAGGCATAGTCATTGTAGCTAACAAAGTATGTTTACTCATTATTGCTTCACGCATTTTTTTATCATCTTTACTACTTGCACAGCTCATAGGAACTATTGCAATTCCAATTCCGCCAGGTTTCAAATATTCTAACATTGAATAGACAAAATCTAATTCGCTTTGACCAGTTTGTTTATTTTTTCCTTTTGTTTTCTTTGTTTTAGAATTTAAAAGCGAATATGGTGGATTAATCATTCCAACAGATGGTCTATTATCCATATTTAATATTTCATCCTGTAAAGTTTTTTTGGGATTTTCTGATATAATAGCCTTGTCTTTTAATAGCGAAGAACAAGCATATAAATTTGACTTACCGTCTCCATGAAATCGCATATTAGCGTAAGCCAAAGCAAACATTTCAGGTTCTCTTTCCACACCAATTAAACATTGTTTTCTTACTATTTTTTTCTTAATATTCTTTTCTTCCTCAGATATTGCTAAGGATTCAATATTATGATCCATCTTATTTAAAGCGCTAATCAAAAATCCGCCAGTACCAGTACATATATCTATTATCTTTGTTTGCTCATTTAATTTTTTATCAAGAAAACATTCTGCAATATCGCAAAATAATTCAGTAATGTGTTTTGGCGTTAATACAACCCCTTTATCTTTAGCATCACCCTTTGCATATTTTAAAAATGCAGTATAAAATGTTCCCATTATGTCCACTCTAGGATGATTTTCCATTTTTAAAACAATATTTTGATAAATGGAGTAAGCACTTCTAGATAAAATATTTTCTCCAAAATTAAAATATTTACTTTCACCTTCAGGAGATTCCAAAAGGTTTGTTAATAATAAACTATTATAATATTCTTCTAAAGATTTAATCTTAATTTCTGGAAGGCAATCTTTTTCTTTCCAAATTTCTCTCAATGCCTCCCATAATCTATTTATTGATTTTTTTCCTAATTCTTCTGTATATGGCTTTTTAATTCTAGAGTTTGGCATTGCTCTTTCAACAGCCTTATAAAAATCCGAGTCTTTATTTGTCAATGCTAATACAATAGCAGACAAAAAACCTGCTCTATCCTTAGCCGAAATATGATTTGCTCTTAAAAAATTGTTACACTGTTTTGCATATACTTTTAAATCATTCTCAATTTGCTCACGCTCTTCCTTAAATTTTCCTAAATGCTCATCAATTAATAATCTATAATCAGTTGGTTTCATAATAGTATCATTAAATTCACCATTTTCTAAAAGGTATAAACTCTCTAATCCTTTTCCTTTTGGCAAGAAGAAAGTAGTACACCTATAGTTATCCTCGCTAATTCCTGAAACTGCAACGGCTACAACATCATAAGCATAATTAACAAATGTTGCATAATGAATAGCACCATTTATTGCATAATCCGAAATTTCTTTTGAATTGCCAAGACCAGTTTTGTAATCATCCAAATTATCATAAGTTTGGTGTCTATTAACATCTGGCTTACACTCAATTACAACAATTAAATCTTTTTTAGTGTCTTTTGCGGTATAGTCTGGTGAACCAGCATTTCCAGTTAATTTTTTGCTAGCATTCATAAAAGCTTCAGCCAACTCTCGATCAGCATTTATTCCACTTTTATATGAATCTTCTTTATAATAAATCAAACCGTCTTCTATTTCATCTTGATTTGTAGGATAGCCTACTTCCAACAATCTTTTTTTCACTAAACCTTTTGTTAATTCTTCTGACATTTTATTTTACCTCCAATTGTTCCAAAATAATCATTTCTATTTCTAATTTTTTCTATATTTCCATTACTTTTTAAATACAAAACTACATCTAACGGCAATTCATCTCTTTCTTTTGCAGCAATATCGAATAATTTAATCATTTCATCTTGTTTTAATTGTAAATATTCTGAGATTTTAATTTGAGTTTCTGATGGTGGCGGATTAACTTTACCACTAATAATATCATAAAAGTATGGTTTGGCTATTTTCAAATCTTGATAAAACTGACTTTGACTAATTTTTTTACTTTTTATTAACTCGGTTAAAATTTGCCCATATTCACTTTTTTTTACCAATAATCCCACCTCCAAATAGTATGTATGTATACATACTAACATACTTTATTAAATAAATCAATAAATTGAAAATAATTCACAAAAAAACAACACAATTTTGGTGTCGTTATAAAATGCATAATTTTTCTGATTTCAAATTATTATTTTTACCTAATAACAAACTTTCATAAAACTTAATTAAATATTTATTATCTTCTTTTATATCGAATTTATTGTTAATATAGTTACTTCTAACTAATGCATTTCTAAAATATTTAGAATTATCTTTAAACAAAGAATAATTTATATTATAACCTAGTTCTTTTAAATACTTAATCATAAATATTGCCGTTGTCCGAGTATTGCCTTCCATAAATGGATGAACTTGCCAAATACAAGAAGTAAAATTAGATATACTTATTATTTTATCTGATGCACTTAATTTATTATAATCTTCTTGTCTTTCAACTGAAAAATCATAAATAAGATAATCTCTAATTCTATTATAATCGCAATATACTACTGTATCACCACTTAATATTTCTTCGTCTTTTGAAATATTAACTTCTCTAAATTTACCAGCAAACTTATAGACATCTTTAAATGAAAAGTAATGAACATATTCATAAAAATCCATCGTTAAATAAAACATATCATTTTGTAATATTTGCATAATTCTTAATGATACAAAATCACATTCATACTCGTCTCTATTATAGCTATCATTTAGATCATCATAATATTTCTTTAGTTTATTTTCCAACTCATCAAGCGATATTTCATTCTTAATATTTAATTTTACTAAATTTTTCATAGTTTCAGAAGATGCTAAATTATCGACTTGTTGTAAGCCTATTGCCATTTCCCATTTTGATTTTAAATCAGATTTGTCATTCTTTATTTCTATATATTCATTGACACTTGAGTCTAAACTTTCTTCATTCATCACTTCACCTTCTTTACATAGCAAGTATTGAAAAACTCCTCCAACAAGCCCTTTTTCACGTATTATAGGAGTAATCTCAATCCATATACTGTTCTAATTCTAAATTTAATTCTTTTATAAAATCATTTAACAAAAGCATTATTTGATCTACTTTTAGATTATTTGCATAACTATTCTTCTTCGAATAAGATTTCCAATTCGTTTTTATTCTATCACTATCCATAATTGATTTAATAATTTCACGATAATCATTTAAGTATTCAAAAGAATCTCTTTTAGTAAAAGTATTATTAATTGCATCTTTTATTACATTTATATTAATTTCATTTCTTAACTTTGTTAAAAAGAAATATACATCATAAAAATCTTTCATTCTACTATTATACTTTCCACGTCTTAAAACAGTTTCTACTTTTTCAGCTAGTATAGTTTCAATATTATAACTATTAATTAAAATGCTTCTATCTTCAAATAATAAAGGATATTTAAATTTCAATTCTTTTGGTGTTACTTTGTCACCAGTTGATATATCAATTTCTAAATTCACTTTAGTACTATTTACTCTACCAGTAATATAATATTTATTTCCACCATATTCTTCTTCTTCTCTTATATCAGTAATGTTTACAATATCGAATTTAACTCTATCGTTTAAATCAATAGATAATATCTCATTTAAAACACTAACCATTTTATCCTTTGAAATTTCTATCCCGTTAATTGTAGTATCCATATCTTTTGTTGTTCTATTTTCTATACCAAACATTGCGGTAAGCAACAATCCACCCTTTAATATAAAGTTATCTTGATATTTTGAAACAGATATTCTTTCTAATATTCTTTCAAACATAAATCTTTGTAACGATTCATAGTAATTTAAATTATACTTCTCTTCAAGTTCTCTTGCTTTTAATTTAATTTTTTCTACTACCATTTCATCATTACCTCCACAATTGTATTAACTTTTTCATATATATTAAATATTTCAGCATATTCTAATAATTTATCAATATTTTTATCTTTGCTATGAAAATAATAATCTAAAACTCTATTTTGAAGTTCTAAATCAAATTCTCCTTCAGCCCTTAACATGTCACAAATACATCTCTCAGCATTATATATTTTTACTGGATTTCCACTTGGACTTGGTGTTTCGATTATTCCAATATCATAAAACTTCTCTGAAACTCTATGAATATTATAATTTCCTCTTACTTTTTTATCCCTAGGTACAGTTATATCTATTTTCATTGGAGTTCTATTTGTTAAATTAAGAATATGTAGTGCAGTATTATAAGAAAATATTGCTAGTGGATATTTTTTTTGTAAAATAAAATATTCATCTTTTAATATCTTATTATCCATATATAAACCATAGCTTACCCTTTCAATTAATCCTTCATCTAAAAATTTTTGAATCAAAGGTTTACTTATACCCAATGTTAAAAATTCTGCAGTAGTAATATAACCATGATTACCATTTAAAAATTCAATTACTTTTTCTTTATTACTCATATTTTCACCACTTTACTCTTGTACCCACATTATAACATTTTGTGGAACGAGAGTAAATAGCAATACATTAATTTGTCAAAAAAATATTTTTTTAAGGGTTTGGGAATTTTCCCACAATAGAAAACTTGGCGAGGAGTAAGTTTTCAGTGCTGGCTAGGACAATTAATTTAACATTGTTGGAATTATACTTTTTAAAGTCATTAAATTTTTTCTAAAAAACACATCAAAAAAACTTTATTTAATCGTTAAAATTTAAACAAAGTATTTTAAATTCCATACAAATTTTTACTTAAAATCATTCTAAATTAGTATGAATATATTCTCTAAAAACTATTTCTTCAGCACGATTTTTTATATTATTCATAAATCCTATCCATAACATTTGATTATCATTTTTAAGTTTTTCATTAACATTTTCTTTTTCATCCAGCAAAAAATTAGCTCATTTGTCTTATCATTTACTAATTTTTCAACATCATATAGATAACTATTTAGTTGTTCTTTCATTAATAATACCGTATATAATCCTCTATTATGTTCTTTTAAGTACATTAGTTTTAACAATCCATACTTACCAATATTGTATTGTTTTCCTTTTTTTAATTTTAAATCCGACATTAAATAATCACCAACTTTAGTGTAACTAACATTCATAACTTTTTTCCATTTTTTTACTATTTTTATTTGGCTTTAATTGTTATACTTTAGTTACACAATGACTATCTCCTCCTCCGGCATTTATGTGATTAGATACCAATATAACATCATTCCCACTTCCAAACAAACTTTGAGCTTTCTTTGGTCTATTATTAGAATCTAAAGTAACATCACTATCTCTAGTTAATGCACTTTCAATACCTAATTGATCCAACCTATCTTTCATATACTTACTAATCATTAAAGTATAATCTTTTTCTAATATTCCATTTGCACTAGTACCGCCATCAACTCCCCCATGACCAGCGTCAATTACCACTTTTTTACTTGCTCTATCATCCATGTTTATCACCTAATATAAAATATGAAAAAACAAGCATTAGGTGAATTATCCACTAAAATTTCATCTAGCAATAAAATTTTTTACTTCACTTTGCGAATCTTCACCACAAAAAATCCTTCATAAAACTCATTAGGCATAATGACCAATCCTCGACTTTGCTGATAATTTATGACAGCGCCCGACTTAGATAAGCCATCTATTAACTCTTTATCCAACTTCACGACCTCAAAACCTAATTCTTTTTGCAACCTTAATACCAATTCATAATTTTCCTGCGCCAATATCGAACAAGTCGAATATACCATTTCTCCTCTAACTTTTAACAGTTTATAAGCTTTACGCCATAATTCTTCCTGCGTTTTACCTGACCTTTCAATTAAATCCTTACTAAACTCGTTTTCAACAACCCCATTATTAATCTTTAATGTTCCACTCCCACTACAAGGTGCGTCTAATAAAATCTTATCAAACACAAAATTTTCATCTAAGTATCTTGCATCTTTTTTTAAAATTGTCACCCGTTTTAAGCCTAACTTGCTTATATTGTATTGTAATCTTTCCGCCCGAATTTTGTTTTTCTCAACTGCGGTAATCATACACCTATTTTGAGTTAATGCCCCTATCTGCGTTGTTTTTCCCCCAGGTGCCGCAGCCATATCTAAAATATTTTCTAACTCTTTTGGCGCAAGCACAATAACCGGAATCATTGATGATAAACTTTGCAAATAAATTTTTCCCTCTTTATATACATCCAATCCTTCTATAAAAGTCTCATCCTTATTTAATATTACTAAAGCATCAGGATACCATTTAACCTCTCTATACAAAACAGCATTATCAGCCAAGACTTGTTCCACTTCTTCTTTTGTCCCCTTTAAGGTATTTACTCTTAAACTAACATACCGCTTTTTCTGGAACCCTTCCATTATCTTCTCTATTTCTTCCACATTATAATCTCTTTTTAATATCTCTCTAAGCTCTTTTTCTTCCATCTTATTTCCTCGAAATTCTAAAAAAAGTACTTCCTAAAAAGTACTTAATCTACATATTTTATAACCACTCTTCTATTAGGTTCTTCCCCAATACTTTCCGTTTTAACCCCTTTAAAATCAGTCAAAATATTATGCACCACTCTTCTTTCATAAGAGTTCATTGCTTCCATTTCCACATCGACATGCGTTTTTCGCACTTCTCTTGCTAAATTTTTCGCTAGTCTTTCGATTCTCTTTACTTGTCTATCTTTGTAATCTTCGACATCAAGCATAATTCTTGGCCCATTAACTGGCGCCACATTTTTCACAAATTGTCTTACCATTGTTGTTAAAGCTTCCAAGTTTTGTCCATTTTTCCCAATAATAATCGGATTATTTGACGAAAATATCTTAAAAGTAGTTATTCCTTCTTTGGTACTTACTTCAATATTAGCTTCTATTCCCATACCATCCATTATAGTTTTTACATAATTTTCGGCATCGCTTATTATATCTAACTTCAAAAAACCCTGACATTCATAAGTAGTCCCTTTAAATAAGCCTCCTTTATTTTCTTTAATATTATAAATAACTTCATCCATACTAGCATTTAATTTAGCTAAGACACCATTTATTGCTTCATCTTTAGTCTTGGCACTAACTGTTACTACATTCATGACTATTTTCCTTTCTTTACTTTATCCTTTTTATTCTCTTTCTTTTTATCCTTACTCGGTTTTATAATCACATCTTTACTATTTTCTTTTTCATCTAACTTCTTAAAGACAAAGTTTTGAATAACCACAAATCCATTCGTTGCAATCCAGTATAAAGCAATCGCTGTAGATAAATATAAAGACGCAACCGAAATCATAATAATCATAAACTTAAACATAAATTGCATTTGTTTATCCATTTCTGGATTTCCAGAATTATTAGTTCCCATTGCATTTCTAAATGATAAATACGTCGTTAAAATAATTAATACAATTATCGCAATATAAGCCCATTCATGATATTCTAACAATCCTACAATCGGCGTTCTCCCTAAAATTAAACCAAAAAACTTATCCTCGAATATCGCCGGCGTTCTATTTATTGCTTGTAAGAAAGCAAAGAATAATGGAAGTTGAATAAAGGCAAGTAGACAACTACCAAACGGACTAATATTATATTTTTTATACACCATCATCATTTCTTGCGATTTCGCCATCATCGCTTCATTATCTGTTCGATTTTGATATTTCTTCTCAATTCTTGCTAACTCCGGTTGCGCTTTCTTCATATTATTCGACTGTTTCATAGTCTTTCTTGATATTGGCATCAAAATAAGTCTTATCGCAAGCCCAATAATCATTACTGCAAAGCCAAAATCATTAATCAAATAACCTAACTTCAAAATGATATAGGCTAATGGTTTTACAAATATTCCTTCCCAAATTCCCGAAGATTTATTACTATTAAGTTTAAAATCTGAACATTTAGGTAACTTATCATATCTAATTTTTGTTTGTTTTTTATATTTAGTATATAATTGGTCTAATTCCTTATCTTCTGGCTGACATAAAATATCTTTCTGTAAAACTTGACCTGTTGCTTTATTTTCTACTGGTTTCTTATCATCTACAATGTAATTGCTATTTCCACATCCAGTTACCAATAAAATAAGTAACAGCATTATTCCTATTTTCCATGTTTTTTTCTTTTTTTCCATTTTTTTATCCTTTCATCATCTTAATTAAATCTTCCTCTTTTTCCTGATAACTTAATTTAATTATATCTTTCTTTACCATTATAATATAATTTACGCCATTTTTAAATAATTTTTTATTATCCTGAATAATCATTCTAAGTTGTCTTTTAATTTTATTTCTTTCCACGGCTTTGCCACATTTTTTACTCACGGCCAGTCCAAACTTCGGATAATCGCTATCCCCATCCTTATAATATATATTATAGTAATGACTTTTTATGTACTTACCTGTCTTAATTATATCATCAAAATCTGTATTTTTCTTTATAATTTCATATTTTTTCAAATATTTTCACTTACTTTCAAAAAAAATACCACTCTAAAAAAAGTGGTTATCTAGCTAATACTTTACGACCTTTCTTACGTCTACTACTAAGTACATTAGATTCTTTCCGAGCAAAAAATCCATGTTTTTTCGCTTTTTTACGATTATTTGGTTGATATGTTCTCTTCATAACATCCACCTCCTTAAAAATTTCAAGTAGTATCATTATAATATTTTCTTATCAAATAGTCAAGAACTTTAAGACTTATTCCTCTAAATTAACCCCAAAAACTCTTTTATTTTTTTAAATTATCTGGCTAATTTTGATTCATCCCTTAATTTAGCAAATTCCCTCATTGTTTTTAAAATTCTCAGTTTTCTTTTTTTCACTATTCTTTTTTCTGATTCTTGCTCCACCAAAACTTTTTTAGCAAGTAACAATTTCCCTAAAAATAGCAATTCTTCTTTATTGTTATAGCTTCCTAACTTAAAACTTAAAATATTAACATGCAAAATTTTAAATAATAAATCAAACTCGTTAAATGATATTGCTTCTTTCGCCTTTACCTCATTAATAATTTCCGATATTGTGCCATATTCCATAATTATTCCCCCTTAAATTGCCTTTATTATAGCATAAACCCACCAGCATGTCAAAAAAGGACACTCTCTTAGCAAGTTATTAACACACTATTGTTGATAATGTGGATAAATTTTTTCATAAACAACTTATAAACAATCTACTTTTTGGAAAAACTTAGCCTCGCATATCTTATAAACAGGTAATTTGCTTTTAAAAGTTTATAACCCTAAACTTATTAACATCACATCTATTTTAAAAAAACCCTCTAATTTCTTATCCTAATTGTCATTTCTCATACCTAATCCACACTTTCCACTTTTGCACCTTCTTATCCCCATTGTTAATTGTTTATAGAATCCACCACTCAATTGTTAGTAATGTGCATAACTTCTACTATAATAGATTCTATCTAGCATCCACCCTGTTTATAACTCCTATCTTATTAACAATTTAAATTTTCGTTCCTTTTTTAATTGTCATTATCTTTATTTTGCGATACAATTAACTTGTAAAAACTTAACAAGACTGCGGGGTGAGGTTTTTGGACAAAGAAAAATTATTAAAAGATTTTTTAGAAAATATCTCAAAAGAAATTAATCCAGCTTCTTTTAATGCCTGGTTTAATGACCTAAAAATCATTGCCTTAACTGATAATCAAATAAAATTTGAAGTTCCCATGGAAATTCATAAACGCATGCTTGGCGATAATTACTACTCTTTAATTAGTAATACTCTATCTAAAATAACTAATACTGAATATGATATTGAATTTGTTTTAGAAGAAGAAGTTGAATTATCATCTTCCCCAAAGCCTGTTAATAACGATGAACCTATCAACAATAATTTTAATAGTAACTTAAATCCTAATTTAAATTTTGATAATTTCGTTGTTGGCGATACTAACCGTTTAGCCAAAGTCGCCGCCATGGCTGTCGCCGAAGCTCCAGGTCGTATCCATAATCCTTTATTTATTTATGGTAAAAGTGGTCTTGGTAAAACTCATCTTATGCACGCTATCGGTAATTATATCGTTGCTAACTCCAATCGTAAAGTTCTTTATTGTACCTGCGACGAATTTATGTCAGAATATACCAACATAGCTAATCCGGACAATGCCAAAAATACTTTAGAATACGCGACCGAATTTAAAAATAAATACCGTAATGTTGACGTCTTAATCATTGATGATATTCAATATCTCGTCGGTGCCGAAAAAACTCAACAAGAATTTTTTAATACTTTTAATTATCTTCATCAGTCTAATAAACAAATTATTATTAGTTCTGATCGGTCTCCCGATGATTTAAAAATCTTAGAGGAGCGTCTTCGTTCCCGCTTTATGTGGGGCTTACCAGTCGATATTTACCCTCCGGATTTTAACTTACGATGTCGCATTATCAATAAAAAAATCGAAAACACTAGTATTGCTAGTTTAATGAAAGAAGAAAGTATTGAATATATCGCTAATGCCTGTCCTAATGATATTCGCTTTCTAGAAGGAGCCATAAATCGTTTGATGGCCTACACCGCGATGATTGTTCCTAAAACTATTGATTTAGAATTTACTTGTGAAGCACTTAAAGATTTTGTTAATAAAAATATCTATTCTAACAATAACATTACCAAAATCCAAAAAGCCGTCGCGGACCATTATAATATCACCATCGATGATTTAAAAGGCAAAAAGCGAAGTAACAATGTTGCTCATCCGCGCCAGTTAGCCATGTATTTATGCCGCATGGAAACTGATGAAACATTCCCACGAATCGGCCTTGAATTTGGAGGACGAGACCATTCAACCGTCATATTCGCTTGTGATAAAATTGAAAAAGAGCTCTTAAGTAATAAAGAACTTGAAGAAACCATAAAGGAGATAAAAGCCAAATTGTAGATAATATTTTAAAAACCTGTTAATAAAAACTTACTTATTAACAATCATCATTTCAAAATTTGCCTAAACTATTAGGCTAAAATAACTTACAAACATTACTAACAGTATTATTAATACTACTAATTATTAGAAAGAAGGAATAAATATGAAATTTACAATCGAAAAAAATGTAATCTTAGAAGGATTAAATAATGTTATCCGTGCCATCTCTACCAAAAATGTTATCCCGGTCTTAAATGGCATTAAATTTGAATTAACTACCGAAGGCTTATATCTCACTGCCAGTGATTCTGAATTAACGATTAAAGTTCTTATTGCTAGCAAAGACATAAAACAAGTAACTAATCTTGGCGGTATCGTAATTCAAAGTAAATATATCTTAGATATTGTAAGAAAAATGCCTAGCGATATTATTAACTTTGAAGTAATTGATGGTCTCAAAATCAAAATTTACACAGACAATAACCAATATAACTTAAATTGTTTAGATATTAATGATTATCCTGACGTTAAATTAGAAGTTAATAAAGACCCAATTATTATTGCGGGCGATACTTTTAAAACGATTATTAACCAAACTGTGTTTGCGATTTCCACTCAAGAATTACGCCAAATCCTAACCGGAGTTAATTTTAAATTTACGAAAGACGAGCTTGAAACGGTCGCCACTGACTCTTATCGTTTAGCTAAAAAGAATATCAAATTAAATGCTCCCGTCGAAAAAGATGTCGAAATTGTTATTCCTGGCAAAAATATCATGGAATTAGAACGAATTATTACGGACGAGTCTGACGTCGAAATTCATATCTTCAATAATAAAGTCTTATTTAAGTATAAAAATATCAATTTCCAAACCAACTTGCTAAGCGGTAATTATCCAAATACTTCAAACTTAATTCCAAGTGAATTTGCCTATATTATTAAAGTTAATAAAAAAGACTTTAACGACGCTATCGACCGGGCTGCACTTTTAACTGTTGGTAAAGATAAAAATATTGTTAAAATGTCCTTAGAAAATACCAAGATGGTTATAAATTCTTATGCCTCAGAAATTGGTAAAGTAGAAGAACAATTAACCGTTGAAACGAACAATAAAGAAAAGTTAGAAATTTCCTTTTCTTCTAAATATATGCTTGAAGCCATCAAAACTATGCAAGAAGATGAAATTTTACTACTTTTAAATAGTGATATAAAGCCAATAATCATCAAAAGTTTAACGGATGAATCTCTAATTCAATTAATTTTACCAATAAAGACGTACTAATTTGGGAATTTCTGCCAAAATTCGACAACATTGCTTCCTTTTTTGTGCTAACATAGTTATTTAGACATGAAAGGAGGCCCTATTTTGTCATATATAATTACTTCCAAAACCTATGCTTTATTCCCTCAAAAATATCATACAAAAATAATTGAGGAAGAAAAAGTTGTATCTGACCCCCATTCTATAAATAACATTATTACCTATAATTGTTATATCTATGGCTCAAGTCTAGAAGGTCGCAAAAAAGGTAGTAGCTATTTAATTGGTAGTAAATATAAACCACCCATTATTATTAATGAAAGCGATTGTATAATTCTTATTCCCACACATTCTACTCGTAATAAATCTTGTATTTGGTTTAATTTAGCTGGCATTCTAAATTATTACCCTAAAGGTTCGAAACAAGTAGTAATTGAATTTAAAAATAATCAAAAAATTATTGCCGATGTAAGTTATTATGTTTTTGACAAACAAGTCTTATTAGCTAGTCGTCTAGAAACAGTTGTAAGAAGTCGAAATAATTAAAAATACCTTTAAAAAGGTATTTTTTTGTGCTATAATTATTTTAGGTATAGGAGTACGTAAATACCTTAAAATTTTTCTACGAGCAAAGTAAGGGGTGAAAAAATGGAAATTAGTAATTTAAAATTGTTAAATTTTCGAAATTATGAAACCCTGGATTTAAACTTTAGCTCTAAGACCAATATTATTTATGGTAACAATGGAATGGGTAAAACGAATATTATTGAAGCCATCTATATTTTAGCTTTGAGTCGCACTTTCCGGATGGGGCATGATGATGTGGTAATAAAAAAAGGCAAAACCATCGCTAAAATCGAAGGCCTAATCAAAGATAATATTTATAATACTTATAAAATTGTGATAAGCGATACTGGTAAACGTATCAAAATCAATAATAACCAGATTACCAAAATAAGTGATTACATTTCCAAAATTAATGTTATCTTATTTCATCCCGATGATTTAAAAATAATTAAGGATACTCCTATGACAAGACGAAAGCTTTTAAATATTGAAATTTCCGGTATTAATAAGGATTATGTAATTTATCTTAATAATTACAATAAAATTTTAAAACAACGAAATGCTTACTTAAAAGCTTTAAGTACCAAAAAATTTTCTAATAATACTTATTTAAATATTCTTACTGATAATTTAATTGAAACAGGCCTGCATATAGTCCAAATTCGCGAATATTTTATCCACCAAATTAATGAATATATAGGTGAGTATTATTTAAAAATTACTAACAAAGGTCCGCTTACCTTAAAGTTTAAAAGTGAATTTAAGAACAAAACAAAAGCCCAACTCCAAAAAATGTATACCGAAAATATTTCCCGGGAAATAATTATTGGTAAAACTTTATTTGGTCCTCAACATGATGATTTAGAATTTATGATTGCTGGCGAACCAGTAAAAGAGTTTTCCAGTGTGGGGGAACAAAAAAATAGTGTTCTAGCTTTTAAACTCGCAGAAATAAAAAATATTGTGACCAATTTTCACAAAAAACCTATTCTAATTTTAGATGATTTATTTAGTGAACTTGACCAAGAAAAAATTAATAATATTTTGAATTTAATAGATGAAGATATGCAAACATTTATAACGACTACGGATATTTCGCTCGTAAGCCCAGAATTACTAGCCAAATCTAAAGTATTTCAAGTTGTAAATGGTCTTGTAAAGGAGGAAGTAAACAATGGAAAATAATTACACAGATAGTGATATTCAAGTATTAGAAGGACTCGAGGCTGTTCGTAAACGCCCGGGCATGTATATAGGAACCACTAGTGAAAAAGGCTTACATCATCTTGTTTGGGAAATTGTTGATAATGCCGTCGATGAAGCTCTAGCTGGTTATTGTGACGATATTGAAGTTGTCGTTCATAAAGATAATTCTGTATCAGTAAAAGATGATGGTCGTGGTATGCCAACCGGTATTAATGAAAAAACTGGTTTATCCACAATAGAAACTATCTTTACCATCTTACATGCTGGTGGTAAGTTTGGTGGTGGTGGCTACAAAGTAAGTGGTGGTCTACATGGTGTTGGTGCCTCTGTTGTAAATGCCCTATCCACCTGGCTAGAAGTTCGCGTCTATCGTGATGGTGAAGTCCATTTTGAACGATTTGAAAATGGTGGACATCCTTGTGAACCAATGAAAGTTATTGAAAAGTGTGCTCAAGACCGAACTGGTACCACTGTAACATTTAAGGCTGACCCTACTATTTTTAAAGAAACTACCGAATTTAATTATGACACCTTAGCCACTCGTCTTCGGGAATTAGCTTTCTTAAATAAAGGTTTAAGAATAACTTTAATTGATGAACGTGTTCCAGATAAAAGCGATGTTTTCTGCTATAATGGTGGTATTATCGAATATGTTAGTATGTTAAACAAAAATAAACAACCTCTTCATGAAGATATAATCTATGTTGAAGGCAATGTTGATAATATTAGTATTGAAGTTGCCATGCAATATAATGATTCTTATACCGCTAATTTATATTCTTTTACGAATAATATTAATACTTATGAAGGTGGAACTCATGAAGATGGTGTTAAAAATGCCTTAACTAGAATAATTAATACCTATGCCCGTAATGCTAAGATTTTAAAAGAAAAAGATGAAGCTTTAAGTGGTGATGATTGCCGTGAAGGCCTAGCCATGATTATTTCTTGTAAACATCCTGACCCTCAATTTGAAGGCCAAACTAAAACCAAATTAGGTAATAGTGAAGTTCGTAAAATTGCCAGTGATATCTTTGGTCAAGGTTTAGAACGTTATTTAATGGAAAATCCGACAGTTGCCAGAACTATTGTGGAAAAATGTATGACTGCCTCCCGAGCTCGTATCGCAGCCAAAAGAGCGCGGGAAGCAACTCGGCGTAAAGGCGATTTAGATGTTACAAACTTTTTTGGTAAACTTGCTGATTGCAAAAGTAAAGACGCAACTATTAGTGAAATCTTCTTAGTCGAGGGAGATTCAGCCGGCGGTTCAGCTATCAAAGGACGCGACAGTATGACTCAAGCGATACTTCCTTTAAGAGGTAAAATCTTAAATGTTGAAAAAGCTCGTTTAGACCGGGCCCTATCTAATGAAGAAATTAGAACTATCATTACCGCTTTTGGTACGGGTATTGGTGAAGACTTTAATCTTGATAAATTAAGATATCATAAAATTATTATTATGACCGATGCCGATGTCGATGGTTCTCATATTCGGGTCTTACTTTTAACCTTATTTTATCGCTTTTTTAAGCCTATTGTTGAGGCTGGCCATGTCTATGCTGCTCAACCGCCATTATTCGTTATAAAGCATGGTAAAACCATTAAATATGTCTTAAATGAACAAGAACGTGATGAATATATCGCTTCTTTATCTCCAAATACTAAATATGATATTGCCCGGATGAAAGGTCTAGGTGAAATGGACGCCGAAGAACTAAATGAAACTACTATGGATATAAATAAACGGGTCTTACGCCAAATCACAGTCGATGACGCTATCGCCGCGGACGAAATATTTAATAAACTTATGGGTGAAGAAGTAGAACCTCGTCGGGAATTTATTGAAACCAATGCTACCTATGTAGAAAATCTAGATGTTTAGGAGGTGTTAAAAATGGATAGATTAGAAAAAAATAATATTGTAAAAGAAGTAAAAGATTCCTTCCTCGAATATTCCATGAGTGTTATCGTCGCTCGAGCCTTACCTGATTTAAGAGATGGTCTAAAACCAGTTCATCGTCGTATCTTATACTCCATGTATGAATCTGGTTATACGCCTGATAAACCCCATAAAAAAAGCGCTCGTATTGTCGGAGACGTTATGGGTAAATATCATCCTCATGGAGACTCCAGTATTTATGAAGCCATGGTTCGGATGGCCCAAGACTTCAGCTATCGTTATATGTTGGTGGATGGCCATGGTAACTTTGGTAATATTGAAGGTTATGGCGCCGCGGCTATGCGTTATACTGAGTCGCGTTTATCCAAAATATCCCTAGAATTATTAAGAGATATTCGGAAAAACACCGTTAATTTTATTCCCAATTTCGATGAAAGTGAACAAGAACCCGAAATCTTACCTTCAAGATTTCCTAATATTTTAGTAAATGGTACTACTGGTATCGCTGTCGGTATGGCTACCAATATTCCTCCTCATAATTTGGGTGAAGTAATTGATGGATGTGTCGCCTATATCGATAATCCTGATATTGATACGGTAGGCCTTATGCAGTACATTAAAGGTCCCGACTTTCCAACCGGTGCCATAATATTAGGTAATTCCGGCATTAAGAAAGCTTATGAAACTGGTCGTGGTTCCATTACGATCCGTTCTCGAGCTGAAATTGAAGAAAAAAATGGCCGGGAATACATTGTAATTAATGAAGTTCCATATGGCGTCAATACTTTAGAATTAAAAAATAAAGTCGCTGAATTAGTTCATAATAAAATTTTAGATGGTATAACTGATTATCACGTTGATTTAAAAGAAGGCGTCAAAATCACTATTACTTTAAGAAAAGACGCCAATGCCCAAGTAATTTTAAATAAATTATATAAACATACGGCTTTTCAAACTACTTATGGAATTATCTTCCTTATGCTTGATAATGGCGTTCCTAAAACTTTAGGCTTAAAAGATATAATTTCAAAATATATTGATTATCAAAAAGAAATCATCATTAGAAGAACCAAATTCGACTTAGATAAGGCCGAAAAACGGGTTCATATATTAGAAGGTTTAAAAATTGCCTTAGATAATATTGACGCAGTCATTAAATTGATTCGTGGTTCTAAATCTGATGAAGAAGCTAAAGCTGGCTTAATGAATAACTTTAATCTTTCTGATGAACAAGCTGAAGCTATCTTAGAAATGCGCTTAAGACGTTTAACTGGTTTAGAAAGAGATAAAATTGAAGAAGAATTAAATGAATTATTAAAACTTATCGATGAATTACGAAGTATTCTTGCATCAGAAGAAAAAGTTTTACAAATTATTAAAGAAGAATTACTTGAAATTAAGGATAAATATGGCGATAAACGTCGTACTGATATTGATATGACCGCGATTGAATATATTGAAGATGAATCCTTAATTCCTGAAGAAGACGTTTTAATCGCGTTAACTAATAAAGGTTATATTAAACGTACTACTTCTGATACCTTTAAAGCTCAAAGACGTGGTGGTATGGGAATTAAAGGTATGACTACTAATGAAGAAGATTATGTCGAGCAAATGATTAATTTATCTAGTCATGATTACTTGTTATTCTTTACGAATAAAGGTAAGGTATATCGCTTAAAAGGCTATGAAATACCGGAATTTAACCGTCAATCTAAAGGTCTACCAATCATTAATTTATTACAACTAGAAAAAGAGGAAAGTATTAATACCATGTTGAGTATTAGTCCTAACGAAGATACAAAATATTTGCTATTTGTAACTAAAAATGGTCTTGTAAAACGAACAGCCATTAATGAGTTTGAGAACATACGTACGACTGGTAAGATTAGTATTAATTTAAAATCTAATGATGAACTTCTTGCCGTAAAGAAAACAAATGGCCAAGAATATGTCCTATTAGGTAGTGAAACTGGTCGGATGGTTAAATTTAAAGAAGATAATATCCGCGCTATGGGTCGTACCGCCAGTGGTGTTAAAGGTATTAATCTTGATGGTAGTAAATGTGTCTGCGCTGAGGTAGTAACCGAAGAAGATAAAATTTTGTTAGTAACTAAAAAAGGATATGGAAAAAAGACTTTAGTTAGTGAATTTAGAGAAACAAGTCGTGGTAGTAAAGGTGTAAAAGCCCTTAATATTACGGAGAAAAATGGTAATATTGCTTCCGTTAAAGTTGTTGATGAAACTAAAGAATTAGTCATCATGACCAATACTGGAACTACTATGCGAATGTCTCTAGAACAAATAAATACCTTAGGTCGTGTAACTCAAGGCGTAAGACTTATAAATCTAAAAGATAACCAATATGTAACTACAATTAGTCTAGTAGTAAAACAAGAAGAAACTGAAGATTTAGAAGAATCTGACGAAGAAAGTAATGCTTAAAAAGGCATTCTTTTTTTATGCCAATTTTTATTAATTAAGTTTTAAAAAAATAATGTGGATAACTCTAAAAGTATATGGAAAATTTAATAATGTTTCACGTGAAACATTATTTCTCACTCTCTTGCTAAATTATCCTTTCAAGAATAATCTAAATAACATAAAACTATTTTGATTCATGTTTTAAAAATGTAAATAACTAAAAACTTACTAACAATGTTTCACGTGAAACATTGTTTTAATATTCAAACTAAAAATTTATTAATAATTATTTATTTAATAAAAAATTAAATTAAAAAAATAAATAAACAAAATTTAAAATTCATTTTTAAATATAAATTTATTAAATATAAAATATAATAGAATAATATTTTATATTTTTTAAAATAAAAAATGAAAATTAATTTCAAATAAATTATTAACATTTCTAATGTTTCACGTGAAACATTAGAAATAACAAAATTAAATAAAAAATAGTTCAAAATTAATTAAAAAAATTAGCAAAAGTTACTCACAATGTTTCACGTGAAATCTTTAAAACTAAAAAAATGTCAAAAATCAATGTTTCACGTGAAACATTACTTGCAAATTTATTAAAAGTATGGTAAATTAATAACGTGCAACAAATATATTGTAACCTGGTCAGAGTCGGAAGGCAGCAGCCACATCAATCCCTATTTGTGTGCACTTTTTTAATGGAGGAATAAATATGCCTGAAAAATATTTTCAAATTCTAATTAAATTAGCCGAGCAAGCTTATGAGCATGATGAAGTTCCTATAAGTGCCATCTTAGTAAAAGATGATAAAATCATTGCTAAAGCTTATAATACTAAGGAATCTACTCATAATGTTACTAATCATGCTGAAATGTTAGTAATAAAAAAAGCAAGTGGAAAATTAAAAACTTGGCACTTAGAAGATTGTGATATATATGTAACTTTAAAACCATGTCCTATGTGTGAATCAGCTTTAAAACAAGCCCACATAAGAAATGTTTATTATTTATTAGATAAATTAGATTATAAAAAAGAATATACTAAAACTAAAATAGTCAAAGCAAACATACGTACGCAAAAAGATGAATATTATCAATATTTAAAAGGCTTTTTTCAAAAGAAAAGAGACAAAAGCTAATATATATGATATAATTAATATGGGTGAGTAAAAATGGATTATAAAGTTCTTTATCGAAAATATCGTCCTGATGATTTTTCTAACATAATCGGTCAAGATTATATGATTTCCATTTTAAAGAATGCTATAAAAAAAGATAAAATTTCCCATGCTTATATTTTTTCTGGTCCTAGAGGTACCGGAAAAACTAGTACAGCGAAAGTTTTTGCCAAAGCTATTAACTGTGAAAATCCTGGCGAAAATGGCCCATGTAATGCTTGTGAATCTTGTCTTAATTTTAAAGATAATGCGGATATTATCGAAATTGACGCCGCTTCCAATAATGGTGTTGATGAAATTCGGGAAATAATTAATAATATTAAATTAGCCCCCGCTTATTCTAAATATAAAGTATATATTATCGATGAAGTTCATATGCTAAGTACTAGTGCCTTCAATGCTTTATTATTAACGCTAGAAGAGCCTCCTAAACATGTAGTCTTTATTCTTGCCACGACCAATATTGAGGCAGTTCCTATCACTATTTTATCGCGTTGTCAACGCTTTGATTTCCATAAAATCTCACTTACGGATATTGTTAAACGTCTTGAGTATGTTGTCTCCGAAGAAAATATTGCTATTGACCATGACGCTTTAGAAGAAATTGCTTATATTAGTGATGGTGGTATGCGTGATGCCTTAAGCATTCTAGACCAGCTATCTAGCAATAATAGTAAAATTACCATTAATGAAGTAATTTCCAACTTTGGTTCTGTTTCTAAAAAACAAATCCAAGACTTGTATGAACACATTGTTACGAATAATGTCGACCAATTTCTAGAAATGATGGCCAAATTCAAGAACTTAGCTATTGATTATAAGCTTTTAATTCGAAAATTACTCGAACAAATTGAATTTGAAGCTATTAAAACGAAAAAAGATTATAGTTATAAAGGTTTGTCTTACGAAAATTTACGGAACATGGCCTTTGAACTAGCCGAGATATCTAACTATGTTAATATAAATATCGACCCTTATCTTTTAATTGAAATTACGTTATTAAAGTATTTCTCTAATTCGGATAATCAAAATATTAGTTCCGAACTTCCTAAATCAAGTTCTAAAAAAGAAAGTACTGTCGAAGTGCCAAGTCCTTCTCCTAAAAAAGAAGAACCTAAAAATACCATACCAACTCCTGAAGAATCTAAAGTCGAAGAAGTCCAAGAAGAACCGAAAGAACCGCCAAAACCAATTCTTCCAGCTTCATCTATAGAAGACGAGTACTATACCGAAATCATGAATATCCGAATAAATAATTGCTTTGTTAATGCTTCTAAGCAATATTTGCAAACGTTAAAAACTAATTGGCCTGATTTCATTAGTAGTATGACTAATAAAAAGATTTTAAACATTATTATTGATACAACCGTGGTCGCTGCTAGTGATACTAATGTTATTATAACAGATGAAATCGATGGTACTGTTAACTTAATTAATAAAAATCTGGCGGAACTAGATAAATTATATGAAGAAAAATATCATACTCCATATCATTTTATTGCCCTAACGCCAACCCTTTGGCAAGAAAAACGAGCCATCTACATTGAAAATTTAAAAAATAATCAAAAATACGTATATCAAGAAGAACCTGAAAAAAAAACGCCTGAAATAAAAGAGGATATTTCACCTCTTGAAGAAACTGCTTATGCTATTTTTGATAAAGATAAAATTGAAATAAAATAAAGAAAGAAGGAAAAAAATATGAATATGCAAAATTTAATGGCGCAAGCCCAAAGAATGCAAAGAGAACTTACGAAAAAGAAAGAGGAAATTGATAATAGTCAATTTGAAGGCACTTCCGAATGGGTAAAATTGACTATAAATGGTAAAAAAGAACTTCAAAGTATCAAGATTACCTATGAAAATCCTATTGATAATGATGATAAAGAAGCTCTTGAAGACATGATTAAAATAGCTCTTAATGAAGCTTGCCATAAAGTTGACCAAAAAACCGAAGAAGTAATGGGCGCTTATGGCCAATTAGGTGGTTTATTCTAATGCATTATCCCAAAGATTTAGAACATTTAATTAGTTATTATGCAAAACTTCCCGGTATTGGTGAAAAAAGTGCCGAACGCTTAGCCATTGCTACGATGGAATTTAAAGATGAAGAAATAAAAGAATTTAGTGAAGTACTAATAAATGCTAAAAAAAATCTCGTCCGTTGTAGTATTTGTGGCCATATTACCGATAATGAAATCTGCGATATTTGCCGGGATGAAAGCCGTAATAAGAATATTATTTGTGTTGTAGAAGACTATAAAAATGTTTTTGCTTTTGAAAAATCTGGCAAATTTAATGGTACTTATCATGTCTTAAATGGTCTCATCTCGCCCATAGATGATATTGGCCCTGATGACATTAATCTAAATAGCCTCGTAACTCGCGTCTCTTCTCTTGATAAACCCGAATTAATATTAGCCTTAAAACCTACAATTGAAGGGGAAGCTACCACATTATATATTAAAAAAATTCTCGAAAATGAAAAAGTAACCATTTCACGTCTTGCTTATGGTATCCCAATTGGCGCTGAAATTGATTATTTAGATAATGTTACATTAGAAAAAGCCCTTGAAGATAGGAAAAAAATTTCAGATTAAAGCATAAATAAACCGCTCTATCATATAATTTAGTGTGATAACTATGGGAAAAATGATTATAAAATTAGTAAAAAAGTTATGTCTAGCCTTTGTTATGCTCTATGGTATTAATCTTATTTTAACGGGAGTAAATATTTTTATTCCCATTAATTTAATTACTTTAGCTCTCGTAACTTTTCTAGGAACTCCTAGTATTATTGGCCTAGTTGTTATCTTTTTTCTAATTTAGTAAGAAGGTGTAAAATGAATTCTGCATTATTAGAAGAATTAATAACTAAATATCGTGAGAATAAACTTGCTCACGCTTATTTAATTGAAACAAATAACTTAACCGCGGCTTTAGAAGATTTAAAAGAAGTTATCAAAAACCTTAATTGTCCCCATACTTATCAAACTAATTGTCATGATTGTAACTTGTGTAATTTAATAAATTTAAGTAATCTTCCAAGTTTAAAAATAATTGAACCGGATGGGCCTTTCATAAAAAAGAATCAAATCGAAGAACTAAAAAGTGATTTTGCAAGCATTCCTTTATATAGTCGGTATAATATTTATATCCTTAAAAATGCTGAAAAACTAAATTCCAGTAGTGCAAATGCCATGCTTAAATTTGTCGAAGAACCAACCCCCGGGATTATTGGCTTTTTTCTTACCACTAATAAAGATATAATGATTGATACGATAAAAAGTCGTTGTCAAAGCTATACGCTAAACTATCCGGTAAATACTCTTCAAGAATCTTTAAATTTAGATGATGAAACTTACCATTCTTATCTTGATTTTGTTAAAAACTATCTTGATTATATCTTCTCATCTAATATTATTAATCATAAAAATATTTTTTTAAACCAATACAGTGACCGTCATGATATCGAAATAATTTTTAAGCTTATTTTAGCTATCTATCATGAACATTTTTTAAAATTAACTAATAGGTCCTATCAATCTGATATTATAAATATATACCCTTTAACTGCAAATATACCAGAAATTATCAAAAAAATGCAGATTATTAGTCAATTTTTAACAAATTTGCGTTATAATGTAAGTGTTGAATTAATTTTAGATAAATTTGTTCTAGAAATGCGAGGAAATTATGAATAATGAAAATAATTACTATATCTATGGCGTAAACTTTAAAGATAATGGTAAAATCTATAATTTTAAAAGTCGTGTTAAATGTCCCATTAATGTTACTGTTATAACTGAAACGGAAAAAGGGGAACAATTCGGCAAAGTTGTAAGTCAAATTGATAATAGTGTAATAAAAAATATTGATGAACTACGCGATATCATTAGAATATCGACCAAATCCGATTATGACCAACATTTACATAATTTAAAAGACGCCGAAAAAGCTTTAAGAGATTGTCGTAATTTAGTGAAAGAATTAAATTTAGATATGAAAGTCATTAATGCCAATTTTACTTTTGACCGTAAACAACTAATTTTTAATTTCTTAGCCGATGAACGTATTGATTTTCGGGAACTTGCCAAAAAACTAGCCGCTATTTATCGCACAAGAATTGAACTTCGCCAAATTGGAGCTCGTGATAAAGCTCGAGAAATTGGGGGAGTCGGCGCTTGTGGTCGTCGCATTTGCTGTGCCAATTTCTTAAGTCATATTGATTCTGTTTCTATGAACATGGCTAAAAATCAAGGC
The DNA here is from genome assembly GCA_947623755.1 of uncultured Bacilli bacterium. GTDB lineage: Bacteria > Bacillota_I > Bacilli_A > RF39 > UBA660 > Caccenecus. The sequence goes on from CANQHB010000001.1 coordinate 26,179, forward strand.
CTTGCCTTAAATCCATCTAAAATTAATGGTTTATGTGGTCGTCTTTTATGTTGTTTAACCTATGAAGATGATGAATATATTTCTTGTAATAAAGATATGCCGGAACTAGGAGATATTGTTGCAACTCCTAAAGGGAAAGGCGAAGTTGTAAGTAAAGATATCTTAAATCGCACCTATAAAGTGCTAGTCGAAAATGAAAAAGTCGAAGTATCCTTAGGAGAGTGTCCTCGTGCCTGTCCTAAATGATTTATATGATTATGGCTTAAAAATTTATCAAGATGAAGATTCTTTTAAATTTTCTCTTGATTCTTTATTATTGGCCGAATTTACGGAGGTTTCTAATAAGCCAACTAAACTTTTAGATTTATGTACCGGTAATGCACCTTTACCTTTAATATTAGCAAGCACTCATCCCCATTTAACCATAACAGGCCTGGAGATTCAAGAAGTTATCGCCGCTTTAGCCGAAAAAAGTATTGCTTATAATAATCTATCTAGCCAAATTACGATTTTAAATATCAATGCCAAATCGGCCAAAGATTATTTCCCGGGAAATAATTTTGATATCATTACCTGTAATCCTCCCTTTTTTAAAACCACGGCTACCTCTCTTTTAAACGCCAATCAAATAAAAGCCATCGCTCGTCATGAGCTAACCATAACTCTTGCTGATATCATCGATATTGCATCTTATCTCTTAAAAGATAGGGGAGCTTTCTATTTAGTTCATCGTCCTGAACGCATAGAAGAAATCATATCTTTAGCCAGTAATAAGTCCTTACGCTTAAAAAAAGTAATATTTATTTATCCAAAACCCGAAGAATGTGCTATAATGGTATTGCTTAAATTTGTTAAAAACGGGCAAATTGGCACCAAAGTCGCAAGTAAAATAGTTAATCGCGATACTAAAACATATCAAAATATCTTTAGAAATTAGGTGATTTTAATGAAATTAATAATTGGTCTTGGTAATCCCGGCCCCGAATATGCTAATACTAGACATAATATAGGTTTTATGGTCCTAGACAATTATCTTAATGCGGATACCAAACCCTGGCAAAATAAATTCTTAGCTCAAATAAAAGAACAAACAGTTGCTCAGGAAAAAGTAATATTTGTAAAACCCCAAACCTTCATGAACCTTTCAGGCAGTAGTGTGGCCAAGATTGTTAATTTTTATAAAATATCCCCCGAAGATATTTTAGTTATTCAAGATGATTTAGACCTTCCTCTAGGGCATTATCGTCTAAAATGTCATAGTTCTAGTGGGGGTCATAATGGCATTAAGTCTATTATTGAATGCCTAAACACTACGGATTTTGCTCGCTTAAAAATTGGAGTATCCAAAAACAATTTGATTGCCACGAAGGATTATGTTTTAGGTAAATTTACCTCTTCAGAACTAGAAGCCATAACTTCTAATTATGATACCTATAATGCCATTATAAATGATTTTATTAATGGTTATAATATAAATAATCTAATGAATAAATATAATGGGCAGGGCTAAACAATGGATTTTTTAACTAATTATTTTAAATATGACAATAATTTAACTATAACCGGTCTAACTCCTACGTTAGCCCATTTTTACGTGTCTAAATTATTTGCCACCAAAAACCAAAATATTCTCGTCTTAACTTCTACTTTATATGAAGCAAACGAATTATATCGTGGTATTAAAAATTTTGTTAATAATACCTATTTATTTCCAATGGATGATTTTTTAACCAGTAAAGCCCTCGCTATATCTCCCGAATTAAAAACTAATCGTATTGAAACTTTAGAAGCTATAAAAGACCATAAAGGAATAATTGTTACTAATCTTATGGGTTATTTAAAATTCTTAACTGATACTAACGTCCAAAATAAATTAAATATTAAACTAAGTAAAAATATGGACATTAATCGAAATAAATTAATTGAAATTTTAGAAGAATTAGGCTATAAACGCGAAACTATTGTAACCACCACTGGCGAATATGCGATAAGAGGTTTTGTTATTGATATTTTTGTTACTTTAAGCGACCATCCTATCCGTTTAGAATTTTTTGGTAATACGATTGAGTCTATTCGCTATTTTGATGAAGAAACCCAAATGTCTATTTCTGAAATTGAAAGCATTATTTTAATACCTAATGGTGAAATAAAAACCGCTAAAAATTCTTCACTATTTGATTATTGCGCTAATCCTATCGTCGTCGCCGTCGATGAAAACCGTCTTAAAGCTAGTTACCAAAAACTTGAAGAAGAAATGTTTGAATACCGCGTTTCTAAAGATTTAGACCCCAATACTAAATTTATGTTTTCTCCTAGTGATATTCCGGTTAAATATACAATCTATCTTAATTTTATTGATAATAAAAAAACAGCTAATTCTCTTAATTTTACCAGCCAAACTTTAACTAACTTTAATTCTGATTTTACGCGTCTAAAAGAAGCGACGAAAGTCTGGTATAATAAAGGCTATGAAATAATTTTCTATTTATCTAAACCCAATCAAATCAAAATAATAAAAGAAGAAATTGAAGTGCCTTATAAAGTCTATAATTCTTACTTAGAAAAAGGTTTCATCTTCGATAAACATGTTGTTATTTCGGAAAATGATATCGAAAACATTGCGAAAAAAGAAATAAGGTATAAAAATTCCTATAAAATTGGTCGGAAAATAAAAGATATAAATAGTCTTAATATTGGGGATTATGTTGTTCATATGGCTCATGGAATTGGTATTTATAATGGCCTTAAAACTCTTACCCAAAATGGTCTTGCAAAGGATTATATCGAAATATTATATGATGGTAATGATAAAGTATATGTACCAGTCGAAAAGATGAATACGATTTTAAAATATGCCAGTAAAGATGGCCTAAAACCAAAAATTAATAAATTAAACTCTACTTCTTGGGCTAAAACCAAACGAAGTGTTGCCAAACGTATTAAAGATATTTCCGAAGAATTATTAAAATTATATGCCGCTCGTCTAGCCATGAAAAAAGATGCCTATGAATCTAACCCTATGGAAGCAGAATTTGCCCAATCTTTTGAATATATTCCCACTAAAGACCAGGAAAAAGCTATCGCCGAAATATCTAAAGATTTATCAAGTCCTGTACCTATGGACCGTCTTTTATGTGGTGACGTTGGCTTTGGTAAAACCGAAGTTGCTTTCCGGGCTATGTTTAAAACTGTCTTAAATAATAAACAAGTCTTTTACTTATGTCCTACCACTATTTTATCCAAACAACAATATACTTCCGCTTTAAATCGTTTTAAAGATTATCCTCTAAATATTGCTTTATTAAATCGTTTTACTTCTCCAAAAGATACTAAGCAAATCTTAGCGGATTTACAAAATGGTAAAATCGATATTGTTTTTGGTACTCATCGTTTATTAAGTGATGACGTTAAATTCCAAAAATTAGGACTTTTAATTGTGGATGAGGAGCAGCGGTTTGGTGTAACGCATAAAGAAAAGATTAAATCTTTAAAAAATGATATTAACGTCTTAACTTTATCGGCGACCCCCATTCCTCGGACTTTAAAAATGGCCATGTCTGGCCTTCGGGATTTATCAATTATTGATACAGCCCCCGTAAATAGATATCCCATCCAAACTTACGTCTTAGCAAATGAAGACTTAATAGTGAAAGACGCTATATATAAAGAATTATCCCGTAAAGGTCAAATATTTGTCTTATATAATAATATTGAAGGCTTAGATAGTATTATTAGAAAATTATCTACTTTAGCCCCTGAAGCTCGTATTGTCAGGGCTCATGGTCGCATGACCAAACAAGAACTTGAAAATATTATGCAAGACTTTATCGATTATAAATATGATATTCTAGTTTGCACCACCATTATTGAAACCGGTATTGATATTCCTAATGCTAATACTTTAATTGTTTATAACGCCGACCACTTTGGTCTTGCTCAGTTATACCAAATTCGGGGTCGAGTAGGGCGGTCTAATAAAATTGCTTATGCTTATCTTTTATATGATAAAAGTAAAGTCCTAAATGAAACGGCCATTAAAAGATTAGACGCCATTAAAGAATTTACCGAACTCGGAAGTGGTTATCGTATTGCCATGCGTGATTTAGCCATTCGTGGTGCCGGTGATATTTTAGGAAGTGAACAAGCGGGTTTTGTTGATTCTGTAGGAATTAACTTGTACATGCAAATGATTGAAGAAGAAATGCGCCGTTTAAAAGGCGAAGAAGTAAAGGAAGATACCAGCAAAACTGCACTTATAAATGTTGCTACCCACATTGCGGATGACTATGTCTTAGATGATGAACTAAAAATAGAAATTCATAATAAAATAAATGAAGTCTCATCTAAAGAAAGTTTTGACCGTATCAAACATGAATTAGAAGACCGCTTTGGTAAATTAAATGAAGATATTTTAATCTATATGTATGAAGAATGGTTTGAAAAACTAGCTAGTGACTTAAATATTACTAAAGTTACCCAAACTAAGAATTTTATTGAAGTTGACCTACCTCCCGAAGTATCTAATAATATAAAGGCCGATAAATTATTCTTAGAAAGTTATAATATTAATCCTAACTTAAAATATAAATATCAAAATAAATGTATCAAAATCTCTTTAATTATTAAAAAAGACGATAAGCATTTCTTATATACTTTTGTCCCATTACTAGAATTAATTAAGTCCTACTTATAAAATACTTGCTTTTTCTAAATAATATCTTTATAATAATAATATAGGGGCGCCAAAGTGGTGTTCTCCTAGTACATGGAATAGTTGAACACCAAAGGTGTTCTATTTTTTTCAAAAAAGCTTGCATTTTTTCTCTCATATGTTATATAATATTACTAGGACATACAAAAAGAGGCGCCAAAGTGGTGTTCTCCTAGTCCAAGAACTGTTTGAACACCAAAAGGTGTTCTATTTTTTTTGGCCGTCGATAATTCTTATACAAAGTACAAGAATAACGACTAGTATTACTAAATACTCCATAAACCTCCTGTAAAAATACAAAAGTAATCATGGACCTCACCTCCAATCTATAATTTAAAAAAACTATGGACTAAAGGATAAAACACCAACATTGGTCGCCTCTAAAGCCATTTTACCATTAAAATAAACTATAATGCAACAAAAATCGGTCGACAAAATTCGACACAAAAAAAGTTAATAACTATCTTCTTATTAACTTACTTTAATATACTTTTAGGATAGGGCTTTCTAATATCAGTTCTCCCAATTAGATAATCAACAGACACCCCATAAAAATCCGCCAAAATATCAAGTCTTTCAATAGGAATAGATTGAATACCAAGCTCATATTTAGAATATTGTTGCTGAGTTGTATTTAGAAGTTTTGCTATATCCGATTGATTTAAGTCTTTATCTTCTCTAATCTCTTTAAGTTTAATAATATTCATATTAAATACCTCTATTCTATATTATACTTACACTTAAAAAAGCGTATTGACTTTAAACCTTATAAGGCGTATAATAATATAAAAGTACACCTAATGAAATGTAATTGTAAATGAAGTAGCACTTAATGAATAGGAGTAGGGAAGATGAAAATTGAGAAATTAAATTATGGAAAAGAAAAAAATAAAAGAATGTTTTTATATGGCTTCATAGTGGCAGTAGTACTTCTTATTTTAGTAAATATCATTGCTAGTAAAGCCATGTACCGAAGAACTGAAAGTGTGCAGTTAGCAACCGGAACAGTCAATTATTCCTTAGCTGATTTAAATATTATAGCTATGTATCAAGAAAAAGACAGTTATAATACTGAAGAAGATAAATATAAAAGTATTGAAGAAATACCAACAAAAGGATATACTTTAAATAAAGAAAAATCCGTATGTAAAGTAAATAATGATAAAGAAGAAGAAATAGAAATAAAAATTATAAATAACAAAATAACAATATCTAATATGACAAAGAAAGGTACAAAATGTTATTTATATTTTGATAAATATGTTAAATCTGGAATGCAAACATTAGCAGATTTGAAATTAAATAAAGATGGAATACTAGGAGATTCCGTAACAGGAACAGCATGTAATAATGGTTGTACAATAACAAATCAAAATGGAATATATGAAACCGAAGATGATGATGGAAAAAGTTATATATTCCGTGGAACAGTTGATAATAACTGGTTAAAGTTTGGAAAAATTAAAAATAGCCCAAATGATATCTGGTGGCGGATAATCCGGATAAATGGTGATGGAACAATAAGAATAATTTATGCCGGCGAAGGAACAAATTTTGGTACAACAGGAAATGGGACAAATGCATTGAATTATGTAGCATATAATACAAATTATAATGATAATACGTATGTAGGTTATTACTATGGTTCAACAGGTGGAAACGATTTTAAAGCAACTCATTCAAATAGTACACCAAGTGATATAGCCAGTGCAACAAACAATTGGTTTAGTAACACTACTAATTTAAATGAAACCACTCAATTAAATCATATTGATGAAAATGCGGGATTTTGCAATAATAGACAAATTAGTACAAATGTTAGAGAATGGTGGACAGGTGAAGGAACTGCAGATAGAGGAACCGGAACAGTAGTAACAGCTTACAAAGGAATGTATAATACCCAAACTGCCACAGCAGTTTGGCGAACAGATGTAAATTATGCAAGTTTAAAGTGTAGTAGTAGTGCTAATAATTTTGAAGATAATGAAGATTATAAAAGAGATTATTATACATTAAAAGAAAAAGCAACAAGAGGTAATAAAGCTTTAGATTATCCAGTAGGACAAATTACCATGGATGAAGTAATACTTGCAGGAGGATTTGGAGGAAAATCAAACTCTGGATATTGGTTAACTTCCAAAACTACCTATTGGACAATGTCTCCACGTTACATGTTCACCCTGAGTTATGTAGGCATGTTCACTGTGAATAGTAACGGCTACCTCGGCGACATTAAGGCGGACGACACTACTATTGGTATTCGCCCCGTAATCAATCTAAAACCTGATAACGTAACATTGCAAAATCCTAATGGAGATAATAAAGGAACAACGTCAAATCCTTATATAGTTAGTGATTAATTCTTCTTGCCAATATTGCTTTTCTTATTCAAATATTGGCAAGATATGATTATCTTTTTATGGTAGAGTTAAACTCTACCTCTTTTTTTAAATTCCTAAGTATAAAAAAATTTACTTCGCTAATATTAATATTAGAAATGGAGTTGTATTACTTG
>CANQHB010000002.1 GCA_947623755.1 uncultured Bacilli bacterium
ATTCGTAAAATAAATAATTATATACGATATTTACTTATTCGAAAAATAAAGGTATAATATTTAAGTAAAGTAGGTGAAGCAATTTGAAAAAGGGTTTTGCTTTATTAGAGACAATTATTGTAATTACTTTTTTGGCGGTTGCTTTAATTCTTTTATATAATACTTTTATTGGGATGGTAGTTAATAATAAAAATAATATTTTATATGATGACGTGGCTAATATTTATAAAACTTATTATGTAAAAGAATACTTAGAATTAAAGGAATTAAATAGTATTTTAGGGGATAATCAAATAAAAGAAATAACTTGTGAAGAATTAGGAAATACGGGCTGTAGCAAGTTGGTTAATAGTTTTAAAATAGTTAAAATGTATATAACAAAATATAATTTAGAAGATTATGATAAAACGAAATACGAAGAAAAGTTAAACAATTATATTAAAAGTTTAACTTATAAAGATAAGGATAAATATCGCTTAATTGTGGAATATCCAGACAATAGTTTTGCAAGTATTAGTTGGGATGGTGAGTGATTTTGAATAAAAAAGGTGTAACCATTCTAGAGTTACTTATAAGTATTACTTTAGTCGGGGTGGTCGTGTTATTGCTTTTAAGACTTACGATTTCGTTAGGTAATATTAATAATGATACAACTTATGCGTCAAGTGATGAGATTAATAGAACAACAATTATTAAGAATATCGAGACCGAGTTATTAAAAAGAAAATTAAAAGGACTAGAAATTATTACTGTCAACGAATTAAAAATTAAGTGGATGATGGAAGATAATACCGAAGAGACTTTAATAGTAAGAGAAAAAGAATTGGAATTTAAGGGAGAGGTTTATCCTTTAGAAAGTAAAGAGGCCACGTACCAATTGTGCCCTAGTTATAGCTATACTTTAATAGATAATGATTATTATGAAGTAAATATAACAATTCCAGTTTTAATTAAAGGAGTAAATACTACCGAAAAAGATGATATAGTAATAGATTATTTAGCATTAATAAAAGAGGGGAATAATTATCCCGATAGTTATGTTTGTACTAAATAATTATAATAAAGAAAAGACTAATCATGGTTTGCATAAGACGACCTTTAAAATAATTAGAATAATTAAGAGAAGTATCTTCTAAAATAGATTTTATTTGAGTATGAATACTAAGACCACTAAAAGAAATAATTAAAATAGCGATTATTTCTTTTAGTTTTAAAGAAACTGGATTAGTAGTTAAAAGGTTTAGACCATTAGTTATTTCAAAAAAACCGGCAATAAGGGTTTTAATAGTACTATTTAAAGGGAAAATATTAGTTATGATATAAGTTAAAAGCATGTAAAAAACAATAGTACCAAGAATAATTAGTAAAGTATTAATACTTTTAGAAATACTTTTGGTTAGAGTAGAACTAAGATTAGACTTAAGAGGTTTTAAAGTATTGGTAGATATAGGTGGGGCTTTAAAACGAATTAGAAAAGCAATAATAATATTACTAAAGTAGTGAATAAGAATTATTTTAAGAGTAGTAGAGAAGGGAAAAATTAAGCTTAACATTGCTAATAAAAATAAAGGATTAGAAAAATAGGTAAAGTATAAATAATGATTAGCTTCTTCGGGGGTAAGATAATTTTGGGAAACAAGATTAGTTAAAATATAAGCTTGAGAGGGAGTACCACTTAAAAGACACATAATAAAGACATAGGAAGAAATACCACTCGTACGGAAGATAAGCGGAAAAAAGTTGTGAAACAGATGATAAAAAAGATGAGGAACATTTAGAGATATTAGCAGGTCATTTAAAATAAACATGGGAAATAAAGAAGGAAAAACCCGAGTAAAAAAGAGGTCTATCGCACTTTTTATAGTACTCATAATGGCACTATTATGGGTAAAAATAAAAATTAGGCTGATAAAACAGATTAAACAAAAAGTAAAGTTAAGACATTTTTCTTTCATATAAAGGCTCTTTTCGTGATATAATTTAAGAGGTGATAATTATGATTAATAAAATATATGATTATGGAAAAAATTTTATTAAAGAGAACTATAAAAGTTTAATAATATTATTAGTGATTTTTTTATTGTTTACGATTGAACTTCCTTATTCAATTTATACCCCGGGTGGGGCCGTAGATTTAAATAAAAGAATAACGATAGAGGGAGAATATGAGACAAAAGGGTCATTTAATATGGCTTATGTTTCGATGGTTAGAGGGTCAATTCCTTTTCTTTTGTTATCGAAAGTTATGCCCGACTGGGATATCGTCAAAAAAGAAGATATAACTTACCAGGGAGAAAATATGGACGAAATGATGGCGAGAGAAAGACTTTATTTAAAAGAATCACAAGACGCGGCCATTATTAATGCTTATCAAAAAGCTAATAAAGAACTTAAAATTACGAAAACTAATAATAATGTTAGTTTAATAAGTGAAGAAGCAAAGACCAATTTAAAAGTTGGGGATAAGATTCTAGAAGTTAAGGGAAAGACTATTAATTCTTTAGAAGAATTGCAAGAAATAGTCGGAGCTTTAAAAGAAGGAGAAAAAGTCGATTTAAAAGTTCAAAGAAATAAAAAAGAAATTGAAGCTTATGCGACAACTTTTAAGACAACTGATGGTATCAAAATAGGGGTGGGTTTAGTGACTACCTATGAATATCAGGAAGACCCTGAAGTGAAAATTGAGTCTAAAGCTAGTGAAATGGGAAGTTCGGGAGGCTTAATGATGAGCTTAACAATTTATAATAAGCTTACCAAAAATGATATTACAAAAGGCAAGAAAATAGTGGGAACTGGAACTATTGATATATTAGGTAATGTTGGAGAAATCGGCGGAGTTAAATATAAACTATTGGGGGCAGTTAAAAATAAAGCAGATATCTTTATGTGTCCTTTAGAAAATTATCAGGAAGCCAAAAAAATTGCCGAAGAGAGAAACTTTAAAATAAAAATAATTAGTGTTGCAACTTTTGATGAAGCGATTACTAAACTAGAACAAATATAATTCTAGTTTTTTATTTGCTAATTTGGGTGGAATGTGTTAAAATAGGTAAAGATTTTAGAGGTGGCTTTAATGGCTAATTTTAAAGAACTTATTGATAAATTAAAATATTTACTTAGTAAATATAGGTATGAATCAGTAAAAGATATGATTGCACAATATCCGAAAGTACCAAATAATGCAGAAATTTATGCGATATATGGGGTGGCTTTAATTAAGTTAAATGATAAAAGAGGTTTAGAATATTTAAAATTAGCTCTTAAATTGAATAGATTTGTTAGTTTTAAGTTTACCGTTGCGATATATTTATTTCATCATCATTTATATGATTTAGCTTTACCAATTTTAATAGATTTAGTAGATTTAGGATATGATAAACCTTTTGTATATTATTATTTAGCTAGGTCATATATGAAAGTGGGAGAGTATGCTAAGGCTTATCATTATTTTGAAATTGCTCGCAAGTTGATTTCCAATGAAGAAATAAAGGAAAGTATTAAAAATAAAGAAAAATTAATAGATGAATACTATCAAGAAGGTAAATTTATAAGAATTAGTGGTGAGAGTTACCAAAAACTTGGGAAGAAAATAGTACCGGGATTAATTGTTTATTTAAAAAAAGATGCTCCTTATAAAAATACCGTACCTTATTTAGTCGTGGCAACCCAAGATAACGAAGTATATGGGGCTTCCTTAACGGTGTTAAATTTAAATATATATGATATTACACCGGAAGCTAATTCGGGAGGCTTAAATAGTAGTGTTACCGGAAATATGGTCAAATTTAACGTTTGGGAAATAGAAGATATTATATCCCAAGTAGATAGTAATAATTTATATTATGCGATATATAATTTACTTTTGTATTATGCAAGAATACCTAAGGAAAAGTTGGGGATGGAACAACAATTTTTAGCCCAAAAAATGAGGGATAAGTTACAAATTGGAGATGTCTTTACAATACTTAATTTAAAAAATGGGCATATAGAATATTATTATCTAAATGATAAAAAAGAAGATAGCTATGTTGCTTATAGGTTAGAAGTAAATGACGGCATTTTTAAAAATACTGGGGAAATTACAGAAATACCAAGAAGCAAAATAGTCTTGGAAGTAATACCTTTAAAAAGAAGAATAAAAAAAGAGATTTTAATAAAACAAAGAACTAAATAATAGTTCTTTTTATATGGAAAAAATCCCTTAAAAAGGGATTAATTATCAAGTGGTGCACCTGAAGGGACTTGAACCCCCATGGAATTATCCGCTAGATCCTAAGTCTAGTGCGTCTACCAATTCCGCCACAGGTGCATATAATGGTGGACCTCGTAGGACTCGAACCTACGACCGCCCGGTTATGAGCCGGATGCTCTAACCAACTGAGCTAGAGGTCCGTATTACCAATATATCATTATATACTTTTAAAGTCAAGACTTTTTCATATTTTTACAGGCTTAAATTTGACAATAGAAAAAGAAAGTGCTATAATACCTTTTGGTTTTTTAAGGGGGTTATTAGTTATGAATAAAAGAATGTTATTTATTTACATGCTAATTATGTTGGAAGCAAGATTATCTTTAGAGGACGCAAGTAAATTATTTGGAATACCGAAAGAAGAATTAGAAGAAAGAATACTAGCAAGAAAGGACTATCCTTATTTTTATATAGACGCCTTAAAATATTTAGTATATAGAGAATCATTACTTCCTTCTTATAATAGGGCTAAAAGTTTATTTATGGGAAAATTACTATTAAAAAGACTACATAAAATTTTACATATCCCAGATTCACAAATGAGGAAAGAAGAGTTAGATAAATTTGTGAAAGTTTTAAGTGGTCCAGATTTAAAACATGTACTTTATCGAAAAATTGGGCCTTATAGTGAAGAAGATAAGAAATTAATTCTTAGTTATAGACTTAAATATGCAGTTAGTAATAAAGAAATGTATGCAATATTTAAGATAAGACATGACCGCTTAGAAAAATGGGAAAATGAGCTAGAAGAAAGTAAATTAAAAACCCAATTAATTAATTTAAGAGATTATTTAAATAGTTGTTATTTTGAAGAACGGAGAAGATTATAATGAATAAAAAATTAGTTTATGTGATGGGATTAATAATGTTGGAGTGTAGGTTATCCTTAGATACCGCTTCTAAGTTATTTAGAGTAGATAAAAATACTTTAGAAGTTAATTTAAAAGAAGTTTTTAAAGGTAATTATTTTTTAGCTAAAAGTATTGATTATTTAATGTATTATGAAAGTTTTGCCCATTTAAATGAAGATAAGGGAAAATTTAAAGCCGTACTTTTAATTAATAGATTTTATAAAATAGAGCAAATAAAAGACGCTAATTTAAGAAGAGAATTATTAAATCGCTATATGGCCGATTTAGAAGGACCAAATCTTAAAGATATTGATTTTCAAAAAGGGATTTATACCGAAGAAGAAAGGTATAAAATATTAAAATATCGGTTAAAGTATCGGTTATCGGGAGAAGACATACGAAAAACGTTAGGAGTTAAACATGCGGCTTTAGCAAGTTGGGAAGCTAATTTAACAGACCAAGATTTAAAGATAAGATTAGAAATTTTAAGAGAACATTTAACCGAAAATTATCGCAAAAAAATGAGAAGAGAAAGAAGACTGCAAAATAATTAAAGTCTTTTTTTCTTGCAAAAAGGTGAGGTTTATATTATACTTTTAGGTAGGAGTGATAATAATGGAAAATAAATATTATTTAGCAGTAGTAACCAAACCAAATAATTATTTTCCAATTAATTTAGGAGATTTAAGTATAGCTAATAACTATAATACAGATGATTTAGCTTTAATAGATAAATTTACTTTACAATATCGGGAACAGGAAATAAAAGAGGCAATTAGAGACGCTAATTTACTAGAGATTAAAGATGATATGCCGTTGGTAGTTATTTATTATGAAAAAAAAGTGGTAAGAGCGATACCGGCTTTAACAAAAGACATTGATTTTGATATGTGGCAAGTTATTAAAGAAAACTTTTTAGATAAGAATTTTAAGAATAAAATATTTAATTTTTTAAATAACAAAATTGATACATTAGATAATTTAAAAAGAGCGGATAATTTAAATGATTTTATAAAAATTATTAGTGAATTACCATATATTATTCAAAGAAAGTTGTATTTTTATTTATATGAAAAATAATTATCAAAGTTATGTAGAATCTTTTTTAGATTATATAGTGTATGAGCTAGGTTATGCAATAAAGACTAGAGAAACTTATGAAGAAAATTTAAAAAATTATCAGAAATTTTTAGATACTTATAAAATTAATTTTAAAGTAATTACGAAAGATGAAGCCAATAAATATAAGGCTTATTTAATCCAGCATAAATATCAAAATAAAACAGCTTCTTTAAATTTAAGTGCAGTTAGGTCTTTTTATAATTATTTAGAAGAAATAAAAGTGGTTAGTCAAAACGTATTTTTAAGTATGCATAATCCAAAAGTTGAAAAGAAATTACCGAATTTTTTAAAAGATAATGAGACAGCAAAACTTATTTTAGAAGATAAATCTTTAACGGGAATAGAAGCCCGAAATAATTTTATAATTGTTTTTTTATATGCAACAGGGCTTCGGGTTAGCGAATTAGTTAGTTTAAAAGTTAGTGATTTAAATAGTGATTATACCATTAAAGTAATGGGTAAAGGAAGTAAAGAACGAATTATATTTTATAAAGCTTGTTTAGCCGAATTAAACGATTATTTAAACCGCATTAGACCAGAGATTTTAGAGGGTAAGAAAAGTGAATATTTATTTGTAAGTAAAAGTGGGAAAGCCCTTACAACAAGAAGTGTGGAATTAATTGTTAAAAAATATGCGAATCAAAAAGAAATTAAAAGTAAAGTAACACCCCATACTTTAAGACATACTTATGCAACAGATTTACTTAATAATGGAGCTGATATAAGAAGTGTGGGAGAATTACTAGGACATGAATCTTTAAGTACAACCCAAATATATACGCATGTAACAACGGATAGATTAAAAAAAGTTTATAATAAAACTCATCCTCGGGCAAAAAATTAAAAAAGGGCTTGAGAAATTTAAAAAATGTATTTATAATCAATATTAGGGAGGTATAGATAAAATGCAAAAAAAGAAAGTAATAATATTGGTGGGGCTTGGAGTGATACTAGGGGGATTAATAATATTTGCTTGTACCCATAAGTATCAAGATAGCCACCTTCGGATTGAGGGAGTAAGAGTTAAACTAGAAGAAAATTCCTTAGTGGTGGAAGACTGTGACTATAAAAATGTGGCTTATTGTGAAAAGAAAGTAAAACTGGAAGATGAAGAACAAACTTTAGCTTTTGAGTATTTAAAATTTAAAGAAAATGGTTACCCAGCGGCGATTAAAGCGTCCATAAATGGTAAAGAATTTTATTATGCAGATGGGCTTAATATTGAGACTAGAGGAACCATGGATTTACGAGTATTTTATAATTTCTATGTTATGGATAATAAATATATTATGTTTACCATTACCGAAGGCTCTGGAGAACATGCGACTACACTTTATGCGATTGATAAAACCGGCAAGATTATTTTAGAAGAAAAAGAAATTGATGAAGATAATATGTTAATTGATGATTATAGTCAAAATTATGTATCATATGATAAAAATACGGTTAAAGTACATGCTTCTAGAATAACTAATGGTACGAATTATAATGGAGAAAGTATATGTAATGCTAAACCAAAAACAGTTGTTGAAGCTTATTATATTTATACTTATAAAGATGGAAAATTTAATAAAAAACAGGGAGAAGTTATTACGGCTAAAGAATACATAGAAGATAACAATATAACTTGTAATGCTTAAAAGAGATGAGATAATCTCTTTTTTTTAGGGATAGAAGTTGCGAATTTAAGAAAAAAAAGATATAATTAGATAGGTGATGTTGATGAAATTTACATATAACTTAGAGAAAACAGAAAAGAATACGAAAGCAAGATTAGGTTCTTTTAGATATAATGGTAAAACGTTTTTAACTCCAATGTTTATGCCTGTAGGAACGCAAGCTACAGTAAAAACATTAGCGCCGGAAGAATTAAAAGAAATCAATTCCGGAATTATTTTAGCGAATACTTATCATTTATGGCTTAGACCAGGTGAAGATATAATTGATATGGCCGGAGGTTTACATAAGTTTATGAATTGGGACCAACCTATTTTAACAGATAGTGGGGGATATCAAGTATTTTCGCTTGCCAATCCCAAAGATATAAGTGAAGAAGGCGTTAAATTTAAAAGCCATTTAAATGGAGATACTTTATTTTTAACTCCCGAAAAATCAATTGCAATTCAAAATAAATTAGATAGTGATATTGCGATGAGTTTTGATGAGTGTCCACCGGCAAGTGCTAATCATGAATATATGGAGAATAGTGTTAAAAGAACAATTAGATGGGCCAAAAGAGGTAAAGAGGTACACAATAACCCTAATCAAATGTTATTTGGAATAGTGCAGGGAGGGGCTTATCCGGATTTAAGAAAATATTCAGCGATAGAAACAGTAAAATTAGATTTTGATGGTTATAGTATTGGGGGAGTTGCTAATGATGATGAATCAAAGGAAGATATGTATAAAGCCATAGATTATGCCATTCCGTATTTACCAGAAAATAAAATTAGATATTTAATGGGGGTGGGGGAACCTATTGATTTAATTGAAGGTGTAATAAGAGGAATCGATATTTTTGATTGTGTTTTGCCAACAAGACTCGCCAGACATGGACACGCTTTTACCCCACAGGGAAAAATTAATCTTAAAAATGCTAAATATAAAACTGATTTTACCCCAATTAGTGAGACATGTGATTGTTATACCTGCACGCATTATACCAAAGCTTATGTAAGACATTTAATTACCAGTGAAGAGACTTTGGGGGCAAGATTACTTTCTATTCATAATATCCGTTTTTTAATAAAAATGATGGAAGATATGCAAGAAGCAATTAAGAATGATAATATTTTAGAGTATAAAAAAAATTTTATCAAAAATTATTATGGAGATAAACATGAGTAATAAAAAAGTAATTATTTTAACTATTTTTATTATTTTGGGAATGATTATATTTCCAACTATCTATAAGATATATGCCGATAATAATGCAAGTAAAATAAAAGTAGTGGAAGAAGAATTTAAGTATCAAGCAAGTAGGTGTTATAATAAAGGAGATTGCAAAGAAGAAATTATTTATTTAAAAGAATTATATAAAAATAAATATATTAAAGATAAACTTACAAATCCAATAAATAAGAAGTATTATAGTGAAGAGTCATATATTAATATAAGCACTAAGGAAATTAAGCTAATTTCTTAGTGCTTTTTGTTTGTTAAATTTAAAGAAAATAATTCAAAGATATTGCAATTTATTAATTATTATTGTATATTATAAATATAATACAAGTCGTAATATAGCATAATTTGCTATCTTTTGTCGAAAGTAATGAAATTATTTTAAGGAAGTATTAAAATAGATAAGTAAAGGATGATTTGGGATGAAAAAAAGGAAATTTGTATTAGTTTTTACAATTGTAGGAGCAATATTAATCATTGTGGGAATTGCTTATGCTTATTTTACCTCGCAGTTTAAAAGTACCGGAGAGGGTGGTTCTATTACAGTTAAGACGGTGGAACTTAATAATGTGAGTTTACAAGTTGAAGGAAAAATTACTTTTGATGATTTAGATATTTTGCCAGGGCACAAAAATGTTTCGGCGGTTAAAGTAACAGCTTTTGGAAGTGACCAGATGGTTACCTATAATTTAGTATGGAAAGGTACGAATAGTCTTACAACACCACTTAAATATTATGTTTATAAAGCACCTAAAGAGGAAAAGCCTGAAGTTACATGTCGCCAACTTACTTCGGGTAATGCTAATTTTAGAAAATATTATGAGAAATGTGATTATAGTGGGTTTGAAAACTTAGGTGAGGTAGTATCTTCAGGAGTAATAAATAAAACCGAGGGAGAACAATCTTTTAATTTAATGGTTAATGAAGCTTTAAAAGGAACAAAAGATGGGACGTCAACTTATTATTATGTCGTTTTAGAATTTGAAAATAAAGATGAAGAACAGAATTATGATATAAATGGTTCATTTGATGGGGAAGTAACAGTAGAACAAGCAACGTCTACTTTAGCAGATATTACAATTAATAAATTGTATAAAAAAGTTAATGGAGAAAATCAAGAAATAACAAAAGAACCAGATAAAAGTGAAGGCTATACTTTAGATTTAACGGAAAGTAGTTGTGATGGGGGAGTAGAATTAGGTTTTGATGATGAAGCTTATACCGTAATAGTTAAACAATTAACTAAACCGACAGTTTGTAGTTTAGTATATAAATTAAAAGAAGGGGGTAATTAATCATGTCAAAGAAAATATATTTAGGAGTAATGATATTAATTATCTTTTTAGCTTTAGGATTGGTAATGACTTTTAAGCAGGAAGCAAAAGAAATTTACATGGAAAATGACAATATTTTAAATGATGGTGCTGTGGCGGTTTATGTAGAACAAAATAATGGAGCATTTGTTAATGCTAGTAGTATCCCTGCTAAAACAGATGGTTATGTAATTGATGATACTCAAACAGCATGTAATGGAAATGCCCAAATAACATGGGATAATGATAACTGGGAAGCACATGTTTCAAGTATTAGTAGTAATAATGTAAGTTGTTATTTGTTTTTTAGAAAAAAAACTTTATCTGAGCAAACTTTAAGTAAATTGGAATTGAAATCTAAAGGGACAATTGGTCCTATAACAGGCCCGGCTTGTGATAGTGATGAAAATTGTGGAGATGAAACTGTAAAAAGAATGGATCAAAATGGTGTATATTATGCTGGAGAAGACAATGATGGAGGAAGTTATATATTCCGTGGAACAGTCGATAATAACTGGGTTAAATTTGGACAAACAAGTGATAATCAAGATATATGGTGGAGAATCATCCGAATAAATGGTAATGGAAGTATAAGATTAATTTATTCTGGAAAGGGTGCGCAACCACCAACAAATAATGGCGAAAATATGATGGAAAATCAAAGGTATAATACAGATATGAATGATAATACATATGTAGGATACTATTATGGTTCTCCAAATCAAACAACATATGAAGCAGCACATACCAATGAACATCCGAGTAATTTAGCAATACAAACAGAGGATTGGTTTACAAGTAGTACTAATTTAGATGACCAAGCTCAATTAAATCATATCGATGAAAATGTTGGTTTTTGTAATGATAGAAAATTGTCTAATTATAATCATGGATTCAATGATTATTTAAATAAAGGATATGGTACGGAACCAACTTGGTATGCAATAATTGATAGAACTCAAGAACCAAACAGTAATGAAGCACTTATTTCTTTAGTGCCAACTTTAAAATGTGGAGAAACAGATAGTAATGATTATGATAGGGATTATTTTACTTGGAAAGAAAAAGCAACTAGAGGTAATAGAAAGCTTAATCAACCTGTAGGACATATAACAGCAGATGAAGTTATATATGCTGGCGCATTTAGTGGAGAAGAAAATAATTCTTTATGGTTAAAGTTAGATACAACAGGTTATTTGACTATGACTCCGGAATATTTTCACAATAGTGGTTTATCGTATGTTGTTCGTGTTGATGAAACTGGTAGATTTGGCGCAATTGGTAAGTCTATTGGTATTCGTCCAGTAATCAATTTAAAAGCAGATACTTCATTTGAACCTAGTAATG
This sequence comes from uncultured Bacilli bacterium, assembly GCA_947623755.1. Taxonomy (GTDB): domain Bacteria; phylum Bacillota_I; class Bacilli_A; order RF39; family UBA660; genus Caccenecus. The sequence goes on from CANQHB010000002.1 coordinate 11,787, forward strand.
AATCTGCTGAATGGGGAACAAAAGAAAATCCTTATGTAGTAAGTAATTAAAGTAACTTTGGTTACTTTTTTGTCTTTTTAAATGTCGAAAAATGTCTTAAATTGAAATGGTTTGTCGAATCGCTTGCAGAAGTATTAATAATGTGTTAGGATACAGCCTTCGAAAGGAGGCATGTTATGCTAAAAACCATTAATACATTTCAGGGTCTAACTAATGATATCGATTTTAAATATTTGTTTAGTAAAGAAGAAATCTTAAAAGATTTTGTAAATAGCTTTCTAGAATATAATAAAATAAATAAAAGAGTAACCATAAAAAGTATCACTCCTCAAAAATGGATTCAATCTGAAAAACACTTTCAAAAACAATATTATGGCGATATTGTAATGGTTTTAGATGAAGATGAAATAATATCACTTGAAATGTATAAAGAATTTAATCAAGTGAAATTTAAAAAAAGTCTAAGTTATATAAGTAGATTATATGGTAACCAATTAGAAATGGGACAAAATTATGAAAGTTTAAAGAAAGTATGTGGCATATCTTTAATTGAGGGAAAATACCAAAATAACCAGCTAATAAACAAATACATATTTGGAAAAAATGAAGTAAAGAAAATAATAGATTGTGAAGAATTAGAGTTATATGTAGTAAATTTAGAAAAGATTGACAAGAATAATAAAGAAAGCTATAATGAGAATGAAGAGCAAAGATTTATAAAATGGTTAAGACTAATAAAAGCGAGGAGTATAGAAGAAATGAAAGAAATAGGAAAGGATGATAAGAAAATGGAAGAAGCAATAAGATACATAGAGAACTGGTATAGAGAAAGTGATAGAACAGGATTAAAAAGAATGTTAGATGAAGCGGAATATAATGGTATAGAATTTGGTTCAAACAAAAGAAACAAAGAAGTTGCTAAAAATATGTTGGCGGATGATTTAGATATTAATATAATTAGTAAATATACTGGTTTAAGTAAAAAAGAAATAGAAGCTTTAAAGTAATTATTTAAGCTTCTTTATTTTGATATTTTTACCAAATGAACCACCTAGAATGCTACTAAATAAAAGAATTAAATAATAAATAATTCGGTCAATATTAAAGGGGCTTCTAAAGATTATTAAATTTATAATAACTAGAGAAATAATAAAAATTAAACCTAGTTTTAACCCTAAAATGTAACCTTTTTCAAGAATTTCATGGCTAGCTTTAGCAGAGATAAGAAAGAATGAGATAGCAGTTAAAATAATAGATAATTTAGTAAGAAAGTTACTATTAAGACCAGTTAAATTAATTAGGGAAGTAACAGTTGCTATTACAATTATGAAAATAAGAAATAAGCCTAAATATTTTAAATAAGTTAATAATTTATACATAATATCACCTACTAAATTATATTAAATGATTAAAAAAATATGTCTTAACTCATAATAAATGTAGGTGATAATATGGAATTATTTAATGTGGTATTTAGAACATTGTTCTTTTACTTTTTTATTACATTAGCTTATCGGATTATGGGAAAAAGAGAAGTGGGACAATTAGGAATTATTGATTTAATTGTCTCTATTTTAATCGCCGAGTTGGTGGCAATTAGTATTGAAAATAATAAAGATTCAATATTTTTAACAATTTTGCCAATTAGTTTGTTAGTAGTATTAGAGTTAGTGCTTGCTTATATTTCGATTAAATCCCGAACTTTTAGAACTATTTTTGGAGGGAAACCATCGTTAATTATCGCTAATGGAAAAATTAATTATAGAGAAATGGTAAAACAAAGATATAGTATGGATGATTTACTTCTTAGTTTAAGACAAAAAGAAATAAGAAATATTGAGGATGTAGAATATGCTTTTTTGGAACCTAATGGCAAATTATCTGTTTTTAAATATAATTTCTTTAAACTTAAAAGTGCTTATCCTATGCCTTTAATTGTAGATGGAAGAGTGCAGGATAAAGCTTTAAAATATATTCGCAAAACTAAGGCTTGGTTAGAAATGGAACTTAGTTATAAGAAATTAAAAATTAAAGACGTTTTTTATGCTTTTTATCGAAATAAAAAGATTTATATTGTGAAAAAAAGTGAAACAATTTAGAAATAACTTGTAATTAATTTAGATATAAATTATAATATTTAAACAGGTGGTTGGTATGCATAGTTTATTTACCGAGTTAGATTTAATTGATTGGAACTTAGAAAGTTTTAAAGAAGAATATAATTTATATGACGAATATTTATTTGAATTAGTAGATGGTTGCTTTCTTAATTTACCAGAAAAAATTGATTCTAGTTATTTTACGGATATAGATTATTTAGATTATTGTGATTTAGTCGCAGTAGAACATAAAAAAATTCTTAATGAAGCTTTAAAAGAGATGAAAGAATTAAGAGTTAAAGTGGATAATTTAATAATAATAAGAAATAAAATAAGAGATATTATTGGTAAATTATCGACGTTAAGTAGGGAAGAAGTAAATTATTTACTTAGCCAGTATGGAAAAAGTCCAATTAACTTGGATTTTAAACAAATGCAAAGTCTAACATTTTTTAAGGACCAATTAAGGGTTGCACCTTTGTTAAAAGAATTTAGTAATCAAGATTTTAAAGATTTTTTAAAATACTTAGTAGATACAAGATTTAATAGAGGAGCTGTAAATGTTAAAGAAGCATTTGAAGATTATAGCCAAATAAAAGAATTACCTAGACGGTAATTTTTTCTTCTTCTAAAAGTTTTTCTTTTAAGCTATCTATATCAATAAAAAATAAATCTATTCCCTGCCTTTTCATATTAATTAATTGTTTGAAATTTTTTAAGATTTCTTCTTTTAATGAAACAGAAACATGAGCAGGTAAACCTTTAACCATGTGAACGTGGTCAATATATTTTTCTAAAGTTGGAAAAGCATTTTGCAATAAAATTGCATGTTTTTGCTCTAATATTTCACGAATTAAGATGGTATTACAAAATCCGTATTTTTGAATTTTATTGTTAATTATTTTTTCATATTTATTAACTTTAGAACTAATAGGAATAAACCATAAAATGTTTTTATCTTTGATAGTAAAATAAGTGGGTCTAGATTTTCCTTTTTCATGGTTTTGCATTAGATTATATTCAGCATATTTTTCAAAGAAATTATCTTTTATGTGATATAAATATCCTGTTTTAATTTTCATTCTTATACCTCCTGGGTATATTATATCACGAAAATAAAAAAACTCCAAATTATGGAGTTTTATGTACCTACCGGAATTATTTATTACTCGCAAGCCATCCGTAAGCGAGAAACATTGACACCCGGAATTATTTATTACTCGCAAGCCATCCGTAAGCGAGAAACATTTGACTAGCAGGATAATTTATTACTCGCAAAGCCACCTGAGGCGAGAAACATTGACACCCGGAATTATTTATTACTCGCGAAACCATCCGTAAGCGAGAACATTTACATGTACTTATAATATACTATAAAAATGGAATTTTGTCAATCAATTTGACTTTTAAAGAAAATTGTGGTAATATATTAACCGCTTTAGAGGGGGAAAATATAATGTATTTAACTGATTATATTAAAATGCTTAACCAAGAAATAACTAGTAAAAGAAATGAGTATAATTATTTAGCTCAAAATATGATGGAAATAGGTAAATTAAATCAAGAATATAAGGAAGCTTATCAAAATAAAGATTTAGCTTATTTAAGTTATAGCTCAGATTCTTTAAATGAAGACGTTTATCAAAGTTCTTTTAAAGCTAATAGAGAAGTCGAACTTTCGACAGATGAAAAGAATGTTATTCGAAAAGATTTAGCTAAAATTAATGAAGCAATAGTTAATTTAAAGAAAGATAGAGATAAAGCGATAAGTCAAATTCTTAATAATTCTATGATTAGTGTTGCTGATGCGATATGGATTTTAAATGAATTTGGAATTTATTATCGCCCTATTAGAGTGGGTAATGAAACAATGTTAATTCCACAAGATACAGTTATTTTAAATAATACAGGAGATGGGGAAGCTATTGATAATATTGCGAATAATATTATTAATGGAATTTGTGGAGATAGTGAGGTTAAAGTAGCTTCTATTTACCGAAAAGATGAAAATAGATTAGAAAAATTAAATCTATTAGTAAGGGAACTTGCTAAATCTAAAAATAAGGAAAAAGAAGAAATACCAAATAGTAAATTAAAAGAATTACTTCTAAAAATTAAAACTTTATTAGGAATGCAAGAAGAAGAAAAGGAAGATAATATAGGTTATGATTTAACAGGGATGGACGCTGTTATTAGAACACAAGATGGATATATTATTAATAATGCAATAATAGATAAAATACCAATGGAAGAATTATTTAAAATTTTAGATGATATTAAAAATAATTATAGAGAGAAAATAGCTAATTCTTATAAAATATCAATAAATAACCGGCTATTAGATTTAGTGCCAGCTATAAAAGTTCATGATTTATCAGGGATTCAAATATATTTACCAACTAAAGATGGGGTAAAACTAAATCCTGATTTACTTAATGCTTTTAATTATGAAGTTCTTGGTTTTATGGAATATTATGTAAATTTAGCTAGTAAAGATTCTAGTGTAACAATAGAAAAAGCAATGCGACAATTTAAAGGAGAAAGTTTAGAAAGAAGAAAATAAACTTTCTTTTTTCTTGTATAAAAGGAGATTTTGTGGTATATTATAAAAGTAAAGCGAAAAAGAAGACAAGTAATATATTTATTTTTAGCTAGAGAGTTCATGGATGGTGGAAATGAACTAAAAAAGATATATGAATCTCCTTCTTTAGTGAAATTAATAGTTTCCGCGGGATTTGGCGTTAATAAATTAGAGATAAAATAAAGGTGGCACCGCGATTTTTTCGCCCTTAGGTTGTCATCTTTTTATTTTTTAGAGGAGGAAAAAGAAATGATTGATATTAAGTTAATAAGAGAAGAAAAAGAAAGAGTAAAAGAAAATATTAAAAAGAAATTTCAAGAGGAAAAATTAGGCTTAGTAGATGAAGTTTATGATTTAGACGTGAAATTTAGAGAAGCAAAAGCTAAGGCAGATAATCTTCGAAGTGATAAAAATAAAAAAAGTGGCGAAATTGGGCTTTTAATGCGGGATAAAAAATTAGAAGAAGTAGAAGTAATTAAAAAAGAAGTTGCTGGCATGAATGAGGAGATTAACAAATTAGAAGAACTTGAAGAAAAGTTAAACAAAGAAATTAGAGAAAAAATGATGCTAATTCCGCAAATGATTGATGATAGTGTGCCAATTGGAAAAGATGATTCGGAAAATGTTGAAGTAGAAAGATTTGGCGAACCAGTAGTTCCAGATTATGAAATACCTTATCATGCCGATATAATTTTAAAATTAAAAGGAATGGATAAAGATGCGGCCGGCAGAACAAGTGGCGAAGGTTTCTATTATTTAACTGGGGATATAGCAAGACTACATGAGGCAATGCTTGCTTATGCAAGAGATTATATGATTGATAAAGGGTTTACGTATGCCATACCACCATTTATGATTCATGGGAATGTAGTGGAAGGAGTTATGTCTTTTCCAGAAATGCAAGCGATGATGTATAAAATCGAAGGAGAAGATTTATACTTAATTGGAACTAGTGAACACTCAATGATTGGAAAATTTAAAGACCAAATTTTAAAAACAAGTGAACTACCTATAACCATGACTTCTTATTCACCATGTTTTAGAAAAGAAGGGGGTTCCCATGGACTAGAAGAAAGAGGATTATACCGCGTTCATCAATTTGAAAAGCAAGAAATGATTGTTATTTGTGAACCAGAAGATTCGATGAAATGGTATAATAAAATGTGGCGTTATAGTGTCGAAATATTTAGAAACTTTAATATACCAGTAAGACAATTAGAGTGTTGTAGTGGAGATTTAGCCGATTTAAAAGTTAAATCTTGTGATATAGAGGCTTGGAGTCCAAGACAACAAAAATATTTTGAAGTATGTTCTTGTTCAACTTTAGGAGACGCCCAAGCAAGACGATTAGGAATTAGAGCCAAAGGTGATAAAGGAACATATTATGTTCATACCCTTAATAATACGGTGGTCGCAACTCCTCGAGGTTTAATTGCGTTAATTGAAAATAATTATAATGAAGATGGAAGTGTTACGATTCCAGAAGTTTTAAGACCATATATGGGTGGCAAAGAAAAAATTGAAGTAAAATAAAGACGTTCGAGGCAGATTATGAATTTAGGTGAGGGAGTTTTAGCAGGCTATATTTTACTTATGAATGCCAATATATTATTAGAAAGTTATATAAAGGGAAAAGTTAATAAAAAGATAGATAGTTTTTTAGATAGTTTAGATTGTAGGTTAGATTACCGAGAAGAATTAATTATGGAAGCTATAACTAATAATTTATTAGAAGAATTACAACCAAATCTGATGGATAAGTTAATACCGGTTATAGGATTATTTAAAAATGTCCAAGCCCTTTATTATTTAGAACAAGACTTAGAAGCTCATATTTATTATTTAAAACAATGTTATGGAGATATATTGTTTAAGGAACATAGTTTAGATAATACTGTAGATAAGGCCCAAGAATACTTTGTTAGTTATGAATTAATGGGAAAATATATAACAATTTGTTTTACTTATTTAGGGGGTTTCTTAGTTATTACAAATGGTTCAGAAACTTTTAAAAAATTAAGTCTTAAAGAACAATATCAAACTTTATATAATATTTTAAAAGAATTAAAAACAGATAGAAATAAATATAATCATTCTTTGGGGTTAGAACCTTTAATTGAGGATTTAGGCAGTAATTTTGAAATAGAAGAAGAAGGTCCGGAATTAATTTTAAAAAGAAAAAAAGAAGGATAAAAATGCCAGAAGAAAAAGTTTTAGAAGCTTTAAGTAAATCTAAATTTCGAAGTAGTAAGCATTTAACCTTAAAAGATATTAATTATGTGAAAGAAAAAGGTTTTAAAACCATAGAGGAACATGCTTATCAATTTATTAATAAAAGATTAAAACCAGCTTATATTGCTAATGATGGGAAACAAACTCCTTGGAGGGGGCACCCAGTATTTGTGGCACAACATGCGACGGCGACTTGTTGTCGGAAATGTTTAGCAAAGTGGCATAAAATAGAAGGAAATAAGGATTTAAGTCAGGAAGAAGTAGATTATATAGTAAGAGTTATAATGCTATGGATAAGAAAAGAGGTTAAATAACTCTTTTTTTATGGGCAGTTTTACGATATAATAAATATTGGTGGGGATAATGGAAGTATATTTAAAAGATAGATTAGTTAATGTGATAATTATTCCAAAAAAAATTAAAAATATTTATTTTCGCTTTGATGAAAATCTTAATTTGGTTATTAGTACAAATAAAAGAGTAAAAGAAAAAGAAATAAAAAGTTTAATTAAAAAGAATGAAGACTCTTTATATCGGCTATTAATGAAAAGTGCGAGAAAAGTAATACATGATAAAGAATTTTGGTATTTAGGAAATAAATATGAAATTGTCTATCAAGATAGAAAAGATTTAGAATTTATAGATGGGGTTATATATACCAAAGATGATAAAATGCTGGAGAAGTTTCTAAAAACTCAAGTGGATGATATCTTTACCGAAGAAGTTGCAAATTTAAGAAAAGTCATTAAAACGCCCGATTTTACTTTAAAATTCCGCAAGATGAAAACCAGATGGGGAGTATGTAATTATAAATTAAAGACCATTACCTTAAATACGGAGTTAATTAAATATCGCAAAGAATTGTTAAGATATGTGATTGTTCATGAAATGTGCCATTTTTATCATCATAATCATGGCCGAGAATTTTGGCAAATGGTGGAAGAGTATTATCCCAATTATAAGGAAGCAAGAAAGGAGCTTAGAGGTTAAGAGATGAAAATAGAATCACTTAGTAATGCTAAAGTTAAGGATTGGCAAAAACTAAAGATAAAGAAGTATCGCGATAAAGAAGGAGTGTTTTTAATTGAAGGTGACCATTTACTTAATGAAGCTTTAAAAAGAAATTTAGTTCAAGAAATTATCGCCGAAGATAGAACTTTTAGAGTAGATAATATTCCTTTTTGGGAAGTAAGTGCCAATGTTTTAAAGAAACTTTCTAGTCAAAGTAGTGGAACTAATGTTATAGCCGTTGTAAAAAAAGAAGAAGAAAAACCTATTTATGGAAAGGTCTGTTTGTTAGATGATATTCAAGACCCTGGAAATTTAGGAGCCATAATAAGAAGTGCCGTAGCTTTTAATATTAAAACGATTGTTTTAAGTAAGAATACGGTTGATTTATATAATGAAAAAGTAATAAGAGCCAGTGAAGGAATGCTATTTCAACTTAATTTTTTAAGAGGAGATTTAAAAAAAATGGCCCTTAAATTAAAAGAAGATGGTTATAAAATATATGGCACGAATGTAAATGTGGGAGAAGATTTAAGAACAATTAAGTTTTTTCCCAAGCAGGCAATTATAATCGGGAATGAAGGCCGAGGAATGGATAGAGAACTAGAAAAATATTGCGATAGCCTAATAAATATTAATATTAATAAAGAATGTGAGAGCTTAAATGCTAGTATAGCCGCGGCAATTATCTTTTATGAGATGAATCGAGGTTAATTATGGAATATGAATATTTAGGTGTAATAACTACGACGCATGGAATTAAAGGGGAAGTAAAAATTAAAAGCAATTTCGAGCGTAAAGAACAAGTTTTGGTAGAAGATTTTCCAATATATATTGGTTTAGAAAAAAGAAAAGAAATAATAAATACTCATAGAATACATAAAGGGCTTGATATGGTTACTTTTAAAGGAATAGAAGATATAAATGAAGTGTTAAAATATAAAGGACAAAAAGTTTATGTAAAAAGAGCAGACTTAAATTTAGCGGGAAGTGAATATTTATTAAGTGATTTAAGAGGATTTAGAATAGTTCAAGATAATAAAGATAGGGGAATAGTAAAAGATATAATAGAGACGAAGGCCGGAATTTTACTAGAAGTAGAATTTAAGAAAAAATATTATATTCCGTTTAATAAGGAATTTATAAAAAAGGTGCACAAAGAACAAAAAGAAATTGAAGGAAAGAGAGTTGAAGAGTTATATGAGATTTGATATTTTAACCTTATTTCCGAATATTATAGAGGCTTATATTAAGGAAAGTATTATCAAAAGAGCTATTGATAAGCAATTAATAGAAGTAAATGTAGTAAATATAAGAGATTATACCTTACTTAAAAATGGGCAAGTAGATGATACTCCTTATGGGGGTGGAAGAGGCATGGTTCTTATGTGTGAACCAGTAGTAAGGGCTATTGAGGCCGTAAAAAGCGATAATGCCAAAGTATATCTTCTAACACCTCAGGGAAAAACGTTTAATCAAGAATTTGCTAAAGAAATATACGCTCATGAAAGTAAACATATTATTTTGGTCTGTGGCCATTACGAAGGATTTGATGAGCGGATTTTAAATTTTGTCGATGGCGAAATTAGTGTGGGAGATTTTGTACTTACCGGCGGAGAATTACCAGCCTTAATAATAATGGATACCATATCAAGATTTATTCCAGGAGTAATAAAAGAAGAATCATTTTTAAATGATTCCTTTAATGATGGTTTGCTTGATTATCCAGAATATACAAAACCACGAGAATTTAGAGGACTTAAAGTACCCGATATTTTACTTAGTGGGGACCACGAGAAAATAAGAAAATACCGGGAAGAAGAAAAAAGAAGAGTTACTGAAGAGAAAAGACCAGATTTACTGAAGTAGGGGATATTATGAAGAGTTTTGTAGTTAAAAAAGGAAATAAAAAAATAAAACTTGAGGGGTCTTTACCCAAAATGGAAGGGTTTAAATACCATCCTAAACTGGCTAATAATAGTTTAGAGATTAAAGAAATAATTATTATTAAAGAAGAATTAATAGATAGTTTAATTACGGCAAGTTTTAATAAAAAATATAAAGAAATCTTAGAGTTTTATTTAAAAATACTTAGTGATAATAATGAAGATAGTGCGAATGGGAAGTTAATGCGAGCTTTAGATGAAATTGCCCGGTTAAGAAATATCTTAATTAAAAAATATCAAAAAGTATTGTCAAAGAAGTGTTGTGAGAAATTACTAAAGAAATTAAAAATATTAGAAAATGAAATTCGGATTAAAGTTATTGATTATAAAATGATTTTAGAACAACAAAAAGTGCCGGAAGTAGAAAAAGGAAAAAGTAGATAAAAGAGTATAATGACTTATTTTTAAATATTTTAGCAAAAAAGTTATTGAACTTAAAGAAAATTTGTGTTATATATAAAAATGTACAGATTTCTCTTAATTATTTAATTTTGAGTATATAATGATATATCACCAAAAATCTGTGCATTTAAAAGGCTAGTTTGATTAAGACTAGCCTTATTTAGTTAATTTAAAAAAAGTCCTTAGTTAGGACTTATTTTTTAAATGGTGACTCCGGAGCGATTCGAACGCTCGACCGATCGCTTAGAAGGCGATTGCTCTATCCAGCTGAGCTACGGAGTCATAACTACTGGACGCTTAACATTATAGCGTATTTTTGAAGATAATTCAAGCTTTTTCTAATAATATTATGGGAAGTTTAGAAAATAATATGTAAAAATTTTGATTAACAAAAAGATATTTTAGTGGTATAATAGCATTTTACAAGGAGGATTTATGAAGAAAATTAAATTACGGAAATTTACAAAGGGAATAAGAAAAGAAATTCCGGTTTATGTAGATTCCCAAAAAGTTGAATTTCAAGAGGGCCTAGCTGTGGTAAAAGGGCTATGTTTAACAGATGGGAAAAGAGGCGATTATTATGGAACATTGTATGGGGTTATTAATGAAGATTTTGAAGAAGCTTTTGATGATACCATGCTGGGACGAAACTTAATGTTTATGGCTTATAATCGGAAAATAGAGAGATTTGGTGATAAGGACTTTGTTGTAAAGGTCCATTGTACCGATGAAGTTTATAAGGAATGGATGGAATACCGCCATATTAGAGTACAAGAGGGAAAAGCCGTATTAATTAATAATATTGGAAGTTATCAAAAAACGCAAGATAGTAAGGTATTATTAGTAAATAAAAGTTATTTATATGATATAGAAAAAGGAAAAGTTATTACTCCGGCTTTTACAAGAATGGAAGAAGATAAAGAAAATCCGGGGTTATTTAAAGTCTTAATGGCTATAACCGGAGATATACAAGTTTTAAATAAACAAATAAAGCCAGTAGATTATGTTTATTTTAAATGTGATAAAGAAAGAATAGTCTCTCCAGTATTTTCGGTTATAAGAGGAAAAGTCGATTTACCAGAAGAGTCTTTAAAACTTAAAGATTGGCAAAAGTTAGAAGAGGCTATAAAAGTTACGGGACAAGACATAGAAGATGAATTAGAAGGAAAAGCTAGAACTTTAGAAATAAAGTAAAGGCTTTTTTTATTGGCTTTTAAACGTAGTTATTACTTCATCATCGACTTTAAAAATAACGTCGCTTACATTATAAGTATCTTTTACCGATAAAGAAATAGAATATTTTACTTCTTCTAAAATGTTTTTGGTAGATAAATCATCAAAGATGGCATTATTAAAACTTAAAGATATTTGATTTTCTAATTCTTCATAATTTAATAGTTTAACAGAGCTAGCTAAATAACTAATTAAATTAGTTTCATAGATAGGACTACTTTTTAATTCTTCAATAATAATTTCAATTTTATTTTGAGAGTTATTATCAATTTTGGTTACGGGTACATAATAAGTTAAGTTATCTTCTTTGCCAATATAATAAATAGTAGTTTTAGTTGTATCTTTTAAATTCGTAATATCATAGATTTTATTGATGCCAAAATCTCTTTTGATGGTGTTAGGAAGGCTTATTTTACTTTGAGGCAAATAATTTAGTTTGGTATTTTCAATAAAAATCATGATTTCTTTGATTTCAGGAATTTCGGTTAAAGTATAGACGAGGGCTTCAATTAGTTTTTCTTCATCGGGGGCGGGAACATTTAAAAATTCGGGAGAAAAATTGATTTTTAAAAGATTATTTTCTAAACTAAGATTTAAAACTTTGGTATTTTTAGGAATAATGGCTTTAAAGTTTTTAGGAATATAATCGGATTTCTCACTCCCGATAGTTAAAGACGTAATTAATTCTTGGGCTTTTTCTAAAGGATTAGCACTAGAAGTCGCAATATTGGTTCTTATTACATAGTTATCTTTATTAATTAAATAGATGGGGGTGGCATCAATACTAAGATAGCTAGTGGTTTTGGGGATTTGGAGTTCTTTAGTATCCGGAAAAAAATAAAGAATAGTTACAATAATTAAAGCGAGAGATGAGACCATAATTCTTCGTAAAGCACTTTTTTTTAGCATAAAATCACCTAATAAATATATACGAAAAAAGAAGAAAAGATATGAAAAAAATCTCTCGAATGAGAGACTTATTTTAAATTGTAATTTCACCTAACTTTAAGAGTTCAACCACAGCACTAGCTCGACCTTTTACTTCTAGTTTTTGCATAGCATTAGATATATGGTTACGGACAGTTTTTTCACTAATGTTTAAGGCAGTAGCTATTTCTTTGGTAGATTTATTTTTAACAAGTAAATTAAAGATTTCTTGTTCTCTTTTAGTTAAAATACTTCTTTTCAACGTGTACCATTCCTTTCATATCTTTGATACATCTAGTGTATTTTATGAATGGTACCGAAATTTGGTTAAATAATGAGCCTAATTATCAAATTTAATTGTGATATATTTATTTTCTTCATATAAATCTTGAATGGCTCTTATGATGGTATTAGCAAGAGCAGTGTTATGTTCTTGAGAAGAAATCGTAACTTTAATGTTGTTGCCATCTATTTGGACATAAGAGTCTAGTTTAAATTGTTCTTTGATAATCTTTTCAATTTGTTCTTTGGAGGCAGAATTTTTTTGAAGGTTTTGTAGTTCTTCATAAGCTTTATTTTTTTCTTCAAGAGAAGAAGAATTGTTTAATAAAACATTTTCTAATTCCGTCATTTTGGCAACAAGCGCTTCTTCATCGGCGACTTTTAAGGCTACAATGGTGTTACTTTGGTTAGAGACCACAGTCGCCGAATTATCCGTTACAGCTGGTTCTTTGTTTAGGGTAGATAAAGTATCTTCCCCCATCGTTAAGTAGTAAATACTTAAAACCATTATTAAAGAAAAAAGGGTTAAAAACCATAAATTTTGTTTATTTATCATAGGATTTTCCTTTCATTTATACTAAAATATATGTGACAGTTAAGGAAATATGTTAAAAGTGTAGTTTATTTTTTTAAATTTTGATATAATGAAATAGAGGTTATTATGAAATATATATTAGTTTATAGTTATTTAATATTTTTAATATGTAGTGTCGTGGGCTATTTTATGGAAGTTCTATGGATTTATATTGGAACTAAAAAAATAGTCAATCGTGGATTTTTATGTGGGCCAGTTATTCCAATCTATGGGATAGGGGCGTTGTTAATTTTGTTTTGTTTGTTGAGGTATTATGATGACCCGGTCGTCGTTTTTGTGTTTGGAATAATTATAACTAGTAGTTTGGAGTATTTTACGTCGTTTATTTTAGAAAAGATATTTCATAATAAATGGTGGGATTATAGTAAACAAAGATATAATCTAAATGGAAGAATATGTCTTCGAAATTCGTTTGCTTTTGGGGTACTTTCGCTTGTAATTATATATTTTGTAGTGCCAATGTTTGGAATGCTATTTAGTTTATTTTCCTTTAAAGTCTGGCTAGTGATTGCTATAGTTACCTTTATACTTTTGGTTTTAGATATTATTTATTCGGTAGTTATTGCTTATAATTTAAGAAATAGAATTATTATTGTGGAAGAATTAAAAAATGAAAAGATTTCGTTAATACCAATAATTTTTGAAAAGAAATTAAAAGAATCTATTGAAGGATTTAAAGCATTTCCAAATAGATTATTAAAGGCTTTCCCCGATTTAGAGCAAAATTATCATTCTTCTTTTGAAATAATGAAAAATTATCGAAAACAATTAGCTTTAAAGAAGAAAGAAATGAAATTAGAAAAGAAAAATAATAAGAAGAAGAAATAAAGTTGGACTTTATTCTTTTTTGTTTTTAAGTTATAATAGAGATGGTGAATTTGAATGAAAAAAGAAAACATTCGAAATTTTTCAATAATTGCTCATATAGACCATGGTAAAAGTACCTTAGCGGATAGAATTTTAGAATATACCCATGCGATTGATAAAAGAGAAATGAAAGAACAAGTTTTAGATAGCATGGATTTAGAGCGAGAAAGAGGCATTACCATTAAGCTTAATGCCGTCGAGTTACACACAAACTATAAGGGAGAAGAATATATTTTAAATTTAATTGATACCCCTGGGCATGTCGATTTTTCGTATGAAGTATCAAGAAGTTTAGCGGCTTGTGAAGGGGCTATTTTAGTCGTGGACGCAACGCAAGGAATAGAAGCGCAAACAATTGCTAATTTATATTTAGCTTTAAATAATGATTTAAAAATTATTCCGGTTATAAATAAAATTGATTTACCTAATGCCAATGTCGAGAAAGTAACTAAAGAATTAGAAAATGTTTTTGGCTTTCAAAAAGACGAAATTATTTTATGTAGTGGAAAGACCGGAGAAGGGGTACCAACCTTAATTACCGAGATTATAAAAAGAATACCGGCGCCGAAAGAATATCCGACTGATAAGGTAAAAGCATTGATTTTTGATAGTCGATATGACGCTTATCGGGGAGTCGTGGCATTAGTTAAAGTTGTAAGTGGTGAACTTAAAATAAAAGATAAAATTCACATGATGGCAACCGAGGCTGATTTTGAAATTAATGAATTAGGAGTAAATACACCGAAAGAAGTAAAAAAAGAAGTATTACAAGCGGGTGAAGTAGGATTTATTTGTGCTAGTATTAAAGATATTGATAAAGTCCAGGTGGGGGATACCATTACCTTAACGGATAATCCGGCTAAAGAAGCCATAAAAGGATATCAACCAATGAAACCAATGGTTTATTCTGGCTTATTTCCAGTGGAACCTAATCGATTTGAAGATTTAAAAGAAGCTTTAGAAAAATTAAAACTTAATGACGCGGCTTTAACATTTGAAGCAGAAACCTCCGACGCGTTAGGCTTTGGTTTTCGAACAGGATTTTTAGGCTTATTACATATGGACGTTATTATGAGTCGGATTGAAAGAGAATTTAATCTAGATATAATTGCAACTAGTCCGAGTGTTATTTATGAAGTTTTAAAAACAAATGGCGAAGTCGAAATGATTGATTCTCCTAATCAAATGCCGGATAGAGCCCTTATTAGTTCGATTAAAGAGCCATATATTTATACGAATATAATTGTGCCAAGCGAATATATTGGGGCAATTATGGAGTTATGCCAAGATAAAAGAGGCACATATAAATCAATGGAATATATTGATGAAGCCAGAGTAAATATTCATTATGAAATACCATTATCAGAGATTGTTTATGATTTTTTTGATAAACTTAAAAGTTATACGAAAGGATATGCTTCTTTTGATTATGAAATTAAAGGCTATAAAGAGGCAGATTTAGTAAAAATGGATATTTTACTTAATGGGAAAGTGGTCGACGCTTTATCAATGATTGTGCATAAAGATTTTGCTTATCAAAGAGGAAGAAGTATCGTTAGTAAATTACGAGAATTAATTCCAAGACAAATGTTTGAATTACCAGTTCAGGCCAGTGTGGGGTCCAAAGTAATTGCTAGAGAAACCATTAGTGCTATGCGAAAAAATGTTTTAGCAAAGTGTTATGGAGGAGACGTAAGTCGGAAACGGAAACTGTTAGAAAAACAAAAAGAAGGTAAGAAAAAAATGAAAACGATTGGCTCAGTGGAAGTACCAAAAGAAGCTTTTTTAGCTATATTAAGCGGAGAAGAATAAAGGAGAGTTAGAGTTATGAAGGATTATATAAGAGAAATCGCCGAATATATCATTGAAGAACATACAATTTTAGAGGCCGCCAATCATTTTGGAAAGTCCGTTAGTAGTATTAAAAAATATTTAGCAAAAGTAAGAGATATTAATGATGCAAATTATAATGCCGTACTAGCCGAAAAGTTAAAACTGGCGCAAGAAAAAGTTATTTTAAAAGGAGTAAAAAAAGGGGGAAGTAAAGGAAAAAGAGGCCGCAACTTAAGTTTAGAGGAAGCTAAAAAATATGCGGAAATTTATATGGGTGGCCTTACATATGAACAGTTAGAAGACTTAACCAAAATTCCGAAATCAACATTACAAGAGGCAATTAGAGGAATACCCGATAAAGAAATCCAAGAAAGACTTAATCAGTATGTGAGACGAGGTTAGATAATGGAAAAGATAAAAGCTGTTTATATTCATTTGCCGTTTTGTAATAGTATTTGTTCTTATTGTGATTTTTGTAAAGTAGTTTATAACAATGATTGGGTTAGGCCCTATTTAAAGAGATTAGAAGAAGAAATTGATAATGCCTATATGGGGGAAGAAATCGAAACTTTATATATTGGGGGAGGAACACCATCTTGTCTTACGATTGAAGAATTAACCGGTTTATTTAAAATAATTGAAAAATTTAAGAAAGCCCCTAATATTGAATTTACCTTTGAAGCTAATGTTAATGATTTAGAAGAAGATAAATTAAAGTTTTTATACATGAATGGAGTTAATAGACTAAGTGTCGGAATTGAATCTTTTAATCCGGAAAAACTAAAGTTTATGAACCGCACGGCGGAATTTAAAGACGTAAAACAAAAAATAGAATTAGCAAGAAAGATTGGTTTTAAGAATATTAATGTAGATTTAATGTATGCAATACCAAATGAAACCGCTAAAATGTTGCAAAAAGATTTACAATTATTTTTAAAACTAAAACCGGAACATATTAGTACGTATAGTTTGATGATTGAAAAAAATACTTTAGTGGGATTAAATAAAGTAAAACCGATTGAAGAAGAACGAGACGCTAAAATGTATGAAATTATTTGTAAAACATTAAAAAAGAATGGTTATGTTCATTATGAAGTATCTAATTTTGCTAAAAAAGGATATCAGTCAAAACATAATTTAACTTATTGGAATAATCAAGAATATTATGGATTTGGATGTGGGGCTAGTGGATTTGTGGAAGCGGTTAGATATGAAAATACTAAGAGCTTAACCGAGTATTTAAAAGGTAATTTTATTAGTTCTAAAGCCTTAATGGGAAAAGTAGATAATATGGAAAATGAACTAATATTAGGCTTTAGAAAGTTAGAGGGAATAAGTTTAGTAGAGTTTTTTAATAAATATGAAGAAAATATGCAAAATATATTTCCAATTAAACCATTAATTAAAAGTGGAGAATTAATATTTAAAAATGGTAGAGTATATATTAATCCGAAGAAACTTTATGTAATGAATGAAATTTTAATAAAACTTATTTAAGAATAAAAAAGAATACTTAAGAACAAGTATTTTTTTTAATTTTCTTGTAAATATTTAGGTTTAGCAGTTCTGCCTAATAAGTAATCCGCGGAGATATGATATTTTTGACAGATTACATATAAATAGTTGGTAGCTATGGCATTTATTCCTCTTTCGTAAGAAGAAATAGTGGTAAAGGAAGTATTTAGGAAATTAGCTAAATCAGTTTGAGTTATTTTTAATTCTTTTCTTATTTCTTTAAGACGTTTACCACTTAATTGTTTATCTATTTCTAGAGAAGTGATGGGTTTATAATTTTTTTGATTAGTAAAATCAAAGATATAATCTAGTGAGACATGGTAGTAGTTTATTAGTGATACTAAATGTTTAATGGGAATAGTTATATAATCATTTTCGTAGTGGCCATACTGGCTTCTATCTATACCAATAATATTAGCAATATCAGTTTTGGTTAAACCAATTCTTTCTCGAAGATTTTTTAATTTATCTGGATACATTTTACTTCACCATTATAATTTTCTCATGTAATTTATTAAAATAATTAAAAGTGGGACAAATAATGTAATTTTTATTGACTTTTATGATAACAGAGTTTATAATTTTAATATAAAGTAGAAATTTCTAAGATAATCATAAAAGTTAAAAGAATAGGAGAAACAAAAAAATGAAAATTGAAAAATTGGATTATGGGTATGGAAAGAAAAAGGTCAAAATTGCCTTTTTATGCGGTTTTATCTTATGTGCTTTTGTATTAATTTTAATTAATTATTATGTAAGTAAGGCTGCATACAGAAAGACCCAAAGTGTACAATTAGCAAATGGAACAGTAAATTATAGTTTAGTAGATTTTGAAGTAGTAGAAATAAAGATAGATGATAAACCAAGTGAAATTATGCCAACTGGAAATTATAAATTATTAGAAGATAGTTATTGCACAACTAAGAATAGTCAAAATATTGATGAAAAGGATTCAAATATTAAATTAACATATTTAAATGGGATATTAAACGTTACACCTTATACTAAAAAAGGGACAAAATGTCATTTATATTTTTCTAAAATTAGTGGAGAAA
>CANQHB010000003.1 GCA_947623755.1 uncultured Bacilli bacterium
TTTATTAGAGAAAAGATACTTAAAAAGTAGGTCACTGTTTAACATATCATTAAACCTCCCTTCACTAATAATTATTACCCGGATATACCCTATTTCCTTCTTTTTTTCTTAAAACCGGAAAAAATTTGGGAATTTGGTTTATTCTTCGACAAAATCCGACACACCAAAAAAGAGCAAAGAATAAACTTTACTCTGTAATATGTTAGGCCGTAAAGGGTTGGCCTACTTGCCCATAAATTACATGCATTATGAGCAAGATTATTTAATCTGTTACTATATAAGGATTTTCTTTTGTTCCTTTTTCTCCAGTTCCATTAAAAGTAAATTTTGTACTTGATTTTAGATTGATTACTGGTCGGACACCAAAAAGGCCACTTACTCCGCTGCCACCGAGAAAACCATCATTATTCACATAGAACACTAAACTAGCACCGTTAAAGTTTCTTGGGGATATTGTCCAATATGCTTCTCCTGTATATAACCAATAACCCGTATTATTTTGTCCACCAAATCCCCCAGCTAGTATTACTTCATCCATAGTTATTAAGCCTACTGGATAAGCTAAAGTTTTATTTCCTCTTTTAGCGTGGCTTTTCCAAGTATAATTATCTCTTTTATAATCTGCATTATTTTCATAATCTTCTGGACTACTGCTACATCTTAAATCTGGATATTGTGCATCTATTCTCCAATTATAATTATTTGTTAAAGCTTTATAAAAGCCTTTATATGCTGTAATTACTGCTCCCGTTCCTCTATTTGCTGTATCTTCACTGTTCCACCATTGTTGTGGATTACTACTTATTTGCCTATTATTGCAAAAGCCCGCATTTTCATCGATATGATTTAATTGGGTTGTTTCATTTAAATTAGTTTCTTGACTGAACCATGTTTCTGTTTTTTCTGCAATGGTACTTTGTGTACTATTAGAATGAGTATTATTGTAGTTTGGACTTCCAGTTGAACCATAATAATACCCAACACTAGTATTGTCGTTATAATATTGTTGTTGTTTATTATATTGTGTATTTGCTGTTTCAATATTTTTACCATTTTCTGATACTGAATTTCCTTCTCCAGCGTAAATTAATCTTATTGTTCCGTCGCCATTTATTCGGATGATTCGCCACCAGATATTTTTAGTGCCTCTTTCCCCAAATTTGACCCAGTTATTATTGGTTGTTCCTCTAAAATAGTAACTTTCTCCATCGTCATCTGAGGCACTGCATATTAATTTTTCGGTATATTCTATTCCTGTTACTGTTACTTGCCCATTCTCAATTGTTGGACAATTATTCATTGATTTTAAATTTTTCATATCTGATAATAAATTTGCTCCTGTATATATTTTATCAAAATATAGTTCACATTCTGTTCCACTTTTTGTAAAGCTAGTAACTAGTAACCCTTTGTTCTTATTATCCCATATTGGTTTGGCTCCATTATTGCAAACTGTTTTTTCTTGATTTATTATATATCCTTCTTGTGGAATATCATCTGTTTTTTCATATTTTCCATCTTCTTGTTCTATGTACGCTGCAATTATATTAATGTCAGATTTGGTGTCACTGGCCTCGGCATTTATTACTCCATTAAATGAACCGCCTTTATCTTTTGGGTATTGGTCGTTATCTTCGTTTGGATATTCTATTATGATATAATAATATACGATTTGACCATCTGGGGTAGCATTAATAAATTCATCTTTGGCTAATTCAACAAGTATACTTTCTTCACTTGATTGGATTGTTCCTGTTGTTAATACTTCGCCCATTTGACTTTCATTTTTTATATCACATGTTTCATATAATTTTCTTCCTCCACTTACTTGTTCATCATGCTTTTTACAATTGGAATTTGTTTCAATTTGACTACTTGTTTTATAGACAGTGAATTTTAAATTTGTAGCTAATGTGTTTGTTCCTGTCCATACTAAATTATATGGTATTACTTCATTATTACCTGTTGCTGTTACTTTTATTCTAGAAATATCTCTATGGCCTGGAAGCATATCTTCAGCATTAAAATTTAATTCTCCTTCTACTTTTAATGTTGCTCCATGGATATTAGCGGTTGTTACTGTGGTACTTGCTCCCTTTCCATCTAATAAAGTTCTTCCTACAAAATAAGCTAATGCTATACTTACTGTTAATAACATTACAAACACTACAACAATTATTTTTTTATTCTTTTTCATATACTCACCTCATATGTTACAAATATTATATCATTTTTGCTGAATATTGTACATACTTTTTTAAAATATTTATATTAATTAAGTAAAATATGTATATATAAGGAGTATATAAAATATGAAACAAATTGAAATGTCTATAGCCGAAAGATTAAAAGAAATAAGAACTTACTTTGATTTTTCGCAAAAGCACATAGGAGAAATATTAAATATAAGTCAATCAACGTATGTCTCTTATGAAACCAATCGCCGTATTATTCCATTAAAGCACTTAAATACTTTAGCCAATTATTACAAAACTTCCGTAGATTATCTACTTGGATTAACAAATAAAAATAAAAAAGTTAAAAATATTAAATTAAATGCTGATGAAATTGGACACAATTTAAAAAAATTTCGCACTGAGCAAAATTTAACCATTAGGCAACTAGCCGAAAATATTAATGTCGACAATTCTTTAATCACCAAATATGAAACAGGTCATACTTTAATAAGTACTCATGCTTGCTATGATATAGCCCGAAAATTTAATATCTCTGTCGATTATCTTTTAGGAAGAAGCAATACTAAAGATATCTAATCACACTTAAAAAAATAAATCATTTAATGCATCACTTATAATTTTACTTGTCATATTAATTACTTCTTTAACATTAGGCGTAGTATATAACTTTTTATCTTTTTCCCATACTAAAGGAACACCTATAGCTATAACTGGAATTTTAAAAGTACTACTATCTATTTTTTTATTATCTTTTATTGCACTTCCCGGAATAATTCCGGTATTATTAATTTCGATGCAATTATTTAAATATTCTTCGTTACTTGTTGCCAGTGTATCTATCATGATAATTACTGATGGATGTAATTTTTTTACCACCATTTCAATTAAACTAAAAGAGCTAATTCCGGTTTTTTCGGTAACTTCTGGATTAAAAAGAGCGACTTTCGGTAAATTTAAAAAATCATTAAAATGATTAGTTGCCATTATCTTATTAGTGGTCTTAATTCCTAAACTATCACAAATAATACTGGAATTTCCTAATCCCACAATTAAAGGTTTAGTGGGATTTTGATTTTTAAAAAACAACTTTAAAATTTTCATTAATTCTTTTTTTATCATTTTTTCTTTTTTAACTAAATTAACATAATCAAAATTTATGGAATAGTAATCTCCTTTAATTCTTTTTAATTTCTTTTCATTACTACTATCCACTTTAAAATGCACAACCCTAAACCCACTATATTTATATTCATCTATTTTATATAAATTATCTTTAATAATTTTTGAAGAATCCATTAACACTTTTTTCAAAACTTACCACCATTTATATTATGGAAAAAAGAAAAGAAAGATATACTTTTTTTATCTTTCTCTTCCCCAAATATTTTGTTCCATATCATTAATAAATAATCTTAATAAAGTATAAATATCATAATCTTTAAAAGTTAAGAATTGATTTAATTTATCTCTAACTATAAGTTCATATTGTTCTTTTCTAATTCCCATATCTCTATACTTATACTCGATTATTTTTATGGCTGCACTTAACATTTTTATCTTTTTTTCTGTTAACTTATCTAACTCCTGTAATAGTCTTTCTTTTCCAAAATTACTTAAACCAATTACTTCTTGCAAATATCTTCTATCATTATTTACAATTTTTTCTTGTTCCAAAGCTCTATATTTTTTTACTAAATACCCTTTAATATAGTTTCTAGCTTTCTTTTTATCTTCTCCCGTTAAATCGCCATTAACAAAATCTTGAACTAACTTCCTTCTTTCTGGTGGAATATTTGCTAATATCCTATCTGCTAGTTCTCTTTTTTGCGGTGTCTCATCTTCATATAAAAACATATAGATTGACGTATACTTTTTCTTTTTCGGTAAATAACCGGTATCTACCCACTTCTTATAGGTCATTTTAAGTGCTTGCAGGCTTCCACTTGCTTTTCTTACTTCAAAATATTTCATTTCTTCTCTCTTAATATATTTACTAATTCTTGCCTGAACTTCTTCGCTTCCCAAACTAAACAAATAATCTATTACTTCTTTCTTCTCTTCCAAAGTTTTATCTCCATAGGTAAAGTAATCATATAAACTTAATTTATCTACACGGGTTTTATTAGGTATAACTTTACTATCTTTAGTCTTTTTACTTATATATTTACTTTTGGCTTTCTTTTTACTTGGTAAAAAGCCGGTATCCACCCATCTTTCATAATTTCTATTTATTGATGAAATATTATACCTAACCATTCTCTTTTCTTTTGTATCGGTTATTTCCCCTTTTAAATATAATTCTATTCTTTCTCTTACTGGCGGATTTATTCTTGAAAGTAAATAATCGATTACTTCTTTTTTCTCTTCTAAAGGTTTATCTCCATACGTAAAGTAATCATAAATTTCTTTATCTTTTTTTAATTTAAAAGCCCCTTCTTTTGGTAAAATTCCGGTATCTACCCATCTTTCATAATTTTTTTCTATATATAAAAGATTATTCATAGTTTTTTTAATTAATTCTTTATCTGTTATTTCTCCCTTTAGATATAATTCTATTCTTTCTCTTATCGGTTCACTTAATTTGGCAAGTAAATGGTCTATTACTTCTTTTTTCTCTTCTAAAGGTTTATCCCCATACGTAAAGTAATCATAAATTTCTTTATCTTTTTTTAATTTAAAGGCTCCTTTTTTCGGTAAAATTCCGGTATCTACCCATTTTTTATAATATTTTTTGATATTTTCTAATTTTTTTTGGGTTTTTCTTTTTTCTTCTTCACTTGTTATCTTACCTTTTAAATAATCTTCTAACAATTCTCTAGACTTTTCATCGAGTCTTCCCATTAAAGTATCAATTACAGCCTTTTTTACTTTTAAAGGTTTATTTCCGTAGGTAAAATATTCATAAATTGTTCTTTCTTGAGCGACAAAATTATTATACATTACTGGGGTTTTCTTTTCTGGTACTCTCCCGGTATTCTCCCAATTTTTAAAGTTCTTTTTTAACGAAGCAATATTATATTTTACCTTTTTTAATTCATCTTTATCTGTTAAATTTCCCTTTAAATAATTAATAATCCTCATCTGCGATATCTTATCCATTCTCATGAACATATAATAAATAATTCGCTCTTTTTCTTTATCTTCTCCTATTTCCTCTTTAAATAAATTATAAACATTTTCATAATCTTTTAAGAAATACCCATTATTAACCCAGAACTTATAATCATTCTTTAACTTTCTTAAAAACGGATAAAATTTTCTTAGACTTGCCAAATCTAATTCATTACTTAAATATTTATTTAAAGTTGTTCTTTCTTCTTCACTTAAAAAACTTAATAAATAATCTATGGCTTCTTTTTTCTCATCTAAAGGCTTATCTTTATAAATAAAAATATCATAAACACTTTTTGGCTTTTCTTTTGCTTGTTCTTTAAAATAGTTAATTATAGTCTTTAATGCTAAAGCCTCATCTTCCGTTAATTTAAAACCTAACGCTTTTTTTAATAACCAAATCTTTAACTCCTGCTTCTTACCTTCATTTAAAGTATTAAAGATTCTTTTAATTTCTTCTTCGGTATCCGCCTCTGGTATATAATCTATCAATAACTTTAAATAATTGTCTTTAATTTGTAAATATATTTTCTCTTTTTCTAAAAATATTGGTTTTAGTTCATTATTAATAAATTTAAAAACTTTATAACTTTCGGTATCATCTAATTTTCTATTAAAATATTTTCCCAATGATAGCTTTCTTGGTCCACTTAATTCCTCATAAATTAAAGATGATAACCATTCTATTTCTTCATGAGCTAATTTATCAGTCTTAAAAAAATCTTCTAAAGAGTTAAATGCTTTTTTAACCTCCTTTACCTCACTTTTTCTATTTTCTATTCTCTTATTAGTTAAAGTATAAATTTTATTTAAGAAATCTCGATATCTTTCTTTAGAAATATTTTTATAATTAGCATATTCTTCCATAAGTTCATTTAATTCCCGATATGAATAATTTACAACAACTTTAAAGAACATATCTCTTTTTATTACTTTAATTTCTTCGGTAAAAACTAAATATATTTTATTTAAAGTATCATAATTTCTTAATATATATTTAATTACTTTATAATGTTCATTATATATAACATTTTCTTTACTTAATGGTTCTAAGTCATAATTTAACAAAGATTTAATATAATTTAATGTCTTTACTGTCCAATCAAGTGACTTATTATAAGGCTTTAACAGTAAAATATCATCATAATCTCCATGTACATAACTAAGAATTTGTTGATAATTAAAATTCTCAATATTAATTGTTTTAAGTAAATCTCTAAATACTTTTGAATCATTTTTTACTAAATAAAAATATTCTTGGTCAAACTTAAAATGGTATTCTTTAGCCAAACTAAAAATGGCTTTTAAAATATCCCCCGCGCTTAATCCTTCTTTTTTTAATTTTAGAATATAATTATGGATTAAA
The DNA here is from genome assembly GCA_947623755.1 of uncultured Bacilli bacterium. Classification (GTDB taxonomy): domain Bacteria; phylum Bacillota_I; class Bacilli_A; order RF39; family UBA660; genus Caccenecus. The sequence continues at coordinate 6,676 of CANQHB010000003.1, forward strand.
AACATTTTTTTGGCTTTTCCACACCGACTAATATAATTATTAACCGCATTAGAAAGAGTAATACTTACATGTTCAATCTTTGGTTCTTCCCTAACGGCTTTTTGAAAAACTTTTTCCCAGGCTTCCTCTTTTAAACCTAAATAATTATAATTTATTAAATACCAATTAATTAAGGCTTCTAATTCATCTTTAAATTCGTCCTCGTAATTTTCTCCTGCAATAATTCTTTCAAAAATAGAATTCATAATATCACCAATTTCCAAAAAAATATTTTATCTAAAACCCCCTAAAAAGTCAATAAAAACTCCCTAATTCCCTTTTAATTCTCTCTTTTAACAAGTAAAGATAGGTTTTTACGGAAAAAGCTTGAAAAAAGCCGGTTTTTTTGATAGAATTGATACTGAAATCAAGGAAGGAGTGTTCCCATATGGCAAATATTAAAAGCTCTAAAAAAGCAATTAAAGTAATAGCGAAAAAAACAGAAAATAACCATGAGCCTAAAGCTAGAGTTAAAAACTTAATTAAAGAAACTGAAAAAGCTATCGCAAATGGTGATAAAGAAAATGCTACTACTCTATATAAAGATGTTCAAAAGAATTTAGACCAAGCCACTAGCAAAGGTTTAATTAAAACTAATACATCTAATAGACAAAAGAAAAGATTATCAAATAAAATTAAAAATATGAAGTAACATTTTATTGTGAACTTCTTTTTTTTTTGCTATACTACTTATAGGTGATTTAAGTGAAAAAAGTAATTGTATCGATAACTTGTATTTTCTCTATTTTGTTAGTTCTCTTAAATATTAATAAAATAACTACCAACATAACTCATGCTCTTTATCATCCGAGCAGTAATAAAGTTACTCAAGAAACTAATTACTATCAAAATCAATCTTACAATTTTGTAAAAAACACCACTGATTTTACTCCTTTAGGTAAACAAGATTTATTAGATATTATTTATACTGCCATTAATAATGGTTCTAAATCTTTTACTTTTTATTGTCCTAAAGTTTACCAAACTTGTATTAGTGATATTAATGAATTTAGTAATGACGCTAATCTTCTTACTCACTTAAATAATTTTGTCCATCCTTATAATTCTTTTACTAGTATTAAAACTACTATTTCTGACTCGGGGGAAATAAACTTTACCATTAAGTATCTTTATACGAAAGAAGAAATCGCAACTTTAAACCAAGAAATTAAAAAATTACTACCGACTCTTTTAGCACAGGCCGACAAATTAAATGAAAATGAAACCGATAAATTTACCATCGAATATAACAAAATAAAAGTTATTCATGACTATATTATTAATAACACCAAATATGATTTAGACAATAACAAAGAATTAAAAAGTTATAATGCCTATGGTGCTTTAATAAATCATATTGCGACTTGTAATGGTTATACTGATTTAATGGCCTTATTCTTAACCGAAATGGGTTATGAAAATTTTAAAGTCGCGACCACCAATGGAACCAGTGAAAACTCCAAAGGTCATGTATGGAATGCTGTTAAAGTAAATGATGAATGGTTACACCTAGACCTTACTTGGGATGACCCAGTAAGTAGTGACAATAAAGATTACTTATATCATAAATATTTCTTAATTAACACGGAAGAGTTATTTTTAGCTGATAGTAATATTACTAGTGAAGAACATAACTTTGACCCCGCTATTTATTCCGAATTAAAAAGCTCTTAAAAGAGCTTTTTTTAAAATCCATGGCCTGAAGAGCCTCCACCACCGAAGCCTCCGCCAAAGGAAGCACCACCACCAAAGCCTCCTCCACTTGATGAGGCTGAATGAGTATTCGCATAATTAGCCGCTTGCCTTTGGTAAGCGTTACTTATTGCATTATTAACACTAGAAGTAATAGTATTTCCCATATTTATATAAACATAAGATGGAAAATAGTTTATATTATTAATATCTAATTCTTGAATTTTAACATTCATACTTTTTTGTACCTTTTGTGCTAAACCAAATACCGTTGCATAAACTAAATATCTTTCCCATAAAACCACTTCCGGTAATTCTTTTAATTCAAAAGTTCCAAAATCATCTAAAAAGTTTTTAAAGGCTTTCCATTTATCATAATGAAGACTACCTCGTTCGGTTTTTTTATAAACAATTAAACAATAGATTAAAAACAAAATAGCCAAAAATATTAGAAAATAAGTTGGGGCAAATTGTACTTCATAACTAGAAGCATAAACCACTAATAAGAATGTAATTATTATCATAACTATTCCCAAAATTTTGGGAGTTGCAGATGTAATATAAAAATTTTCATTTTTAGCTTTTTCTAAGACATTATTTTTCCATTTCGTATAACTATTAATAAAAGTATTACAAGTCTTAGTCCCATTAGCATATTTTTTTAAATCAATAGTCGTAAATTGTTTTTTATTTTCACTATTTACTTTATCTTTCCCTACATTATCAAATAAAAAATCAATTAATATTTTTTCACTATCATTTATATTATCCATATTCTCTAAAGTAAATATATAATCCTTTTCATTTTTTTTACTTTTTTCATCTAAGTATTCTAAAGCACTTATATTCTTTTTATAAATAAGATTCATAATAGAAGCACTCATTGCATTGGGTGTAATTTTTCTATTCATTAAGTAATCGACAACTTCTACATTATAGTCATCAATAAATTCTCTATTATACTTTGAAAAATACCCCGACTTTGGACTTTTTCCATATTTAAAATAAATATAAATACTAAGTCCTATAAAAGCACCATATAATAAAATTGTACTAACTATTGTAAAAGTTCTTTTGGCTTTTAATTCTTTTCTTAAATTATTAGCAATATTCGCTCTTGAAGTCTCAACTTCAATTATTTCCTCTAATGTCATATCACTAGTTTTTAAGTTTGAAGTATCGGTTATTATATTTTTATCAAAAGTAAGTCTAATATCAAAATAAGAAGCACTATCTAAAACTTGAATGGAAGCTTCCACTCCATCATCATTCTCATTCTTACTAATATACCCTGCTAAATCCGTATGTAACCATAATCTAAATAATGAAGAATTATCCGCTTTAGGTAAATTAACTCTAACTATAACATCATTGATATCATCATAATCATTAGGACTAATAAAATTCCAATATAATTCAGCAAAATCATCATGTAAAACCACGGCTTTTTCTAATTTATAAGTAATTAGAAAGGCGACTTTATTATTTTTAGCCGGATAATACAATCTATAAGTATAACCATTAAACTCGTTTTTTTCTTGATAAAAACCTTTCGAACCCACATATGCGGCTTCATTTTTGGTTAAAGTAGTAAAATCATCGTCTAAAAAAGTATCAAACGAAACGTCGCTAACATATTTCGCTTTTAACGATATTAACGATAAACTCCGAGCATTATATATCGCTTCCTCATCTTCTAATAAACTATTAGCATACATAAGGGTCTTTTCATAACCATTAAAAGTCCCGTCCAGTACCACCAATTCTTGAATGGTTAAATCTCCATTTTCTTCGATATCAGCCTTTATATATTGATTACTTATCGTATAATCAATATCCGCGGCCTTTACCCCTATTGGTATAATTAAAAGTAATACTATTCCCCAAACAAACTTTTTCATAATATCTCCTAAAAAAAGGCTTATTTTTAAGCCTTTAAAATTTAACTTGAACATTTTCTCTTTCGGCTTCATCAGCTTTAAAGAATGCTTCTTTGGTAAATTTGAAAATGCCCGCGACAATATTTGATGGTACCATCTCTACTTTATTATTATATTGTAGGACAACATCGTTATAAAATTGTCTTGAAATAGCAATTTTATCTTCAGTTTCTTGTAATTCTTTTTGTAATTCTTGAAAATTAGTATTAGCCTTTAAATCTGGATAAGATTCACTTAAAGCAAATAATTTACTAACTGCTTTGGTAAGTTCTCCATCCGCTTTCATTTGGTCTTCTGGCAAAGTTGCACTTAAATAAGTATTTCTAGCTTTAATAACATTCTCTAAAGTTTCACTTTCATGTTTGGTATAGCCTTTAACCGTTTCAACTAAATTCGGAATTAAATCAAATCTTCTTTTTAATTGCACGTCTATTTGACTCCAAGAATCTTTAACTCTATTGCGAAGTGAAACTAAAGAATTATATGTTCCTACTACCCAAGCTACAATTAATAAAAGTATAACAATAACCACAATTAAAATAATTAATCCTGTACTTATATTCATAATATCCTCCTTATATAATTATATTACCACAAACTTGAATTTAACTCAAGGTATTCTGCACCATTATTTCTCTTACTGTCCCATCAAGTATCGAATATAAATATAAAGATACGGTCTTATCACTTACTTTCTTTATATACTTTTGATATACTTCTAATTGTTTTTGATAAGCTTCATCCTGAATATTTTTAAGTTTATAATCTATTATTTTAATTTCTTTATCATATTCTAGCATTAAATCGATAATTCCCTGATATGCTATTCCCTCTTCTTCAAACCTAAATTCTAATTCTTGATAAATTTCTGCCTTCTTAAAATCAAAATGTTTTTGTAAATTTTGAATAATTTTATTATGACTATCCTCTTTTAAATTTGTAACTTCAAGTAATTCATGCATCTTAGTACCATATTCTAAGGTTCTAGCTTCTTCTTGAGTTAAAATTTTATTAATAGTCTTAGAAGCCTTTTTTTGTTCTATTAAATTACTGTCTATCTTATTAACTATAAATTCTATTTTTTCCATGCTATCATTATCTTCTCTATAATTATTAATATTTAAATTTTCATAATCTTTAGTTAAATCTAATTCTTTTAAATCGACTTCTTTCATATACTTGCTAAGATTTAAAGCCATGACCTCCATAAAATCATAAAATGACCTAAATTTAATTCCCGTATGATAATCTATCGCTTGTTTTTGGCTTTTAGCCTTCTTAAATTCTGGCACCACCATTATAATTTTTTCTTGTGCTCTTGTTAATGCCACATAAAATAATCTAATCTTTTCGGCAATTTCTTCTTTATAATAATTATTTTTAATTAGTTCTTTAATAAATGGCACGCCAATTCCCTCTTGATAAAAAGGTGTTAATATACCATATTTTTTTTCATACATAAACCTACTTTGTAAATCAGCTAAGTTAAAGTCTTTTTTAAATCCTGCATAATAACATATTGGAAATTGTAAACCCTTTGATTTATGAATATTCATTATTTTTACACAATTTAAACTAGATTTAGCGTCTTTATATCTTATTTCCGTATTATTTTCTACCATCTCTTCTAAATAATTTTTAAAATCTTTAATTGTAAATCCTAAATCTTGCATATTAGAAGCTAAATTTTCCAAATATTCTATTCTAGTTATACTTGCTTCTATATCTCCCACCGTAACCAATTTTTGATAAAACTGAAACTCCGTAATTATCTCTTGTAACAACATAAGTGGTGTTTTAACATGTATATTTTTCGCCAATTTAAAACACTTCTGATATATCTCGCTTTGATAAAATGCATTATCTACAATATCTTTAAATATTACCTCATCTTCCGTATCCCCAATAAAACTTCGTGCAATACTTACATAATAATAACGCATTAAAGTATCATATTCCCCTTCATTAATTTTTAATATTAACCCAATAATATTCTTAAGTATTAAAATATCATCAAAATTAGTTAAGCTACTATCTTTATACACATCCATGGGAATATTTAAATATTCAAATATTTGCTTATATTTAGCCATATCACTACCCCGGTCTAAAATAATACAAAAGTCACTATATAACACTTCTCTATTTCTCTTTAAATCAAAGTCAAATATTTTATACTTCATATCTACTTTCTTTTTAATATCTCTAGCTATCGTAAATGCTTCAATTTCGGCATTACTAAATTTTTTATCTATATTATCATATTTAAGTATTTCCATGTTATTGTTATAGTTATTAGCTCCTTCATTAATATAAGCTAAATTCCCATAGACCATCGCATGATTTAAAGAATAATCAACACCCCCTATATCTTCACTCATAAGGATTAAAAATATTTCATTTATATTATCTAAAACTTCTTTTCTTGACCTAAAGTTTTTTAGTAAATCTATTTTTTCGCCTTTTTGATGTTTAGCATAACTATCATATTTTTGTTTAAAGATATTAGGGTTAGCATTTCGAAATCGATAAATTGATTGTTTTATATCTCCGACCATATATACATTATTATTTTCAATTTCTTTTATAAACATTTCTTGTAAATCATTGGTATCTTGATATTCGTCAATTAATATTTCATTATATGCATATTTAAGTTCATCTCTAATATCCGCATTTTCTTTTACAATTTTTATGGCCATTTGCGCTATATCTAAAAACTCAAATGCTTCCTGCTCTAATTTATATTGGTTAAGTCTTTTATCTAATTCCTTAATAATTTTAATTATAACTTTAACATAATCTTTAGTGCTTAAAAATTGTTCTTTTAGTTCTTCTTCACTATATTTTGTTAATTCCATTAATTTATTAACTGTATCCTTTAAATTATCTTTTAATTCGATAGCTTCTTCCGGAATATTTCGAAATTGAACTCTAGGTATTTCTTTTATTTTGTATAAATCATTATAAGTTTTCGGTTTAATAAACTTACTATAAGCTTCATACACTTTAATATATAACTTTTCATCTAATAAACCTTCTAATGCACTTAAAATATCTTCAATATCTAAAGCATAGTTTTTAACAATTAAAAAATATTCCTTAAATAAGTCTTCTATTCTTTCTTCTTTGTAATAATTATCCAAATACTTATTTAAATAATCTTCTTTATCATATTTTAAATCTAATGAAGCTTTTAAATTAAGTATCACTTTTTTTATTACTTTATCATCTCTATTAGTAAAATCCCCGATTAAATGCAAAAAATCTTGGTCTTTTTCTTGATATAACTCTAAGAAAATATCTTCTAGGATTTTTTTCTTTTCTAAATCAATAATTGAAGAATCAATAATGGTAATATTTTTACTAATATTAAGTAAATAGTGATATTTTTTTACAATCGCTAAGGAAAAAGCGTCAAATGTTGTAATATAGGCACTATCTATATACTCTAATTGTTCTGTAATTCCGGCTTCTTTTATTTTATTCCTAATTCTTGATTTCATTTCTTGAGCGGCTTCATTAGTGAATGTCAGAACTAATATTTTCCTAATATCTACCCCATCTTTTACTTTTCTTAAAACTCTTTCACTTAGCACCGCGGTTTTTCCACTTCCAGCCCCGGCGGAAACAATTATATTACTGCCTTCCATATCAATTGCTAATTGTTGTTCTTTGGTTGGCCTCAACATTATCACCTCCCACGACTACTTCATCTTTTCTTTTTTTAAAGCAAATATCTTTAAATTTACAATACTGACAAGCCACATTTTTATTTTTTATCACTTTGGGATTTATCTCAAATTTACCCTCCAAAATATTTTTTATGCCTTCCTCTATTTTTTCTTCGACAGCCTCGGTTAAATTATCCATTTCCAAGTTAGATAATACTTTGGCTTTGGCACTTATAGTCCCATCATTTTTATATTTTAAATCTTTTATAATCTTACTTTCTCTATACTCATCATCAATTAATTCTAGGATACTTTCTAAACTATTGGAATATCCTTGTAATTTTAAATTTTCTTCTCGTAATTCTTCAATCGATTTATCACTTTTATTTGGTACTTCATCTAATATTTTTTGAATATAAAATCCACCAATTATTGCCTCTTTAAATCTTTCACTTTTTTTAAGTAAATATAAATATATCGGTAATTGCATATTTAAGCCATACTCTAAATTATCTAAGGTAATCATTGTCTTTCCCGTTTTATAATCTACCACGACAATTACTTCTTTATTATCAATTTCTTGATACATAACTTTATCAATGAGCCCTTTAAATGTCACATTTATTTCTCTATCTTTATAAACATATAGTTCTTCTTCAAATAAATATTTATTAAGTTTTGAGTGACTTGCTTGTTTTTTTAGCACTTTAATTACCATTTCTAGTTCTTTACTTAATTTTTCCAAATAAAAGTATTCTCTAGCTTTAAGTTGATACTCTTTTTGTTTCACATATTCCATTATTTCTTTTAAGATATCAATATCTCTATTTATAGCTAATTCCAAAATATGATGGGCCACATTCCCAATAATAGTTTTGAAATTCTCTTCATAAATATCAATTTTTAGAATTCTACTTACATAATATTTAAAAGCACATTCATTATATTTCTCTAAATTAGTATACGCTAGCACCAATTCATTATTTAAACTTTTAAGCATTAAACTATGGTCTATTCCCTTAAATTCATTATGATAAGTTTTATATGGAATATCTAAACTATTTTTAAATAACTTTAAATCATCCTCATATATATTATATTTTGTTAAATTATCTAATAATTTCGCATACTTAAGTAAGGCCATATTTTTAGAAAAACTTAACTTATTATCTATTGCTATCTCTTTTTTCTCTAAATTTAATTCTTGTATTAAAATAGACGGATAATAACTACTAGTCTTATCATTTAATTTATAAGTAATGGTTAAATTTTTGATTTTTCTTAGCTTTGCGACTAATTTATCTTTTTCTAACTTATTTTTCTCAATACTAGTATCTAATCCTAATTTGTGTTTAGCTTCATCACTTAAATAATCGTCATCCCTATAAACTTTGGGATAAACATTAATATTAAATCCTAACAAAAATACATAATCCTGCGCCTCAAAAATATCATCAATCTTCTTAACTTCAATTGCTTTATCATAAAAAGAATCTTTAATTTTATTATTTTTTAAATCATTTATGATAAATTCTTTTCTAATTTTTTTATCTTCCACTTTTACTGATTTATTAATAATTGTAATTAAATCATTTACCTCTTCATATTTAGCACTTAAATTATTTACATTATCTTTAATATCTTCTAAATCATAGTTAGCTAAAAATTCTTGGGCGAGTGCAGTACTATAATAACTATTATTGCTTTGTAAATTAATAGGAATTTGATACATTTGAAAATATCTTTTAATTATATTATTATAGTCATTATTAATAATTATCTTGATATTATTTAAGTCTATTCCTTTATTTATTAATTTGCTTATTTCATTTAAAACAAACTCTACTTCTTCCTCCATATTGCATGCTTCATATACTACTGGCTGATAATAAGCTTGTTCTTTAATCTTTACTTCATATTTAGTACCTAAATCAATTAACATTATTTTTTCTTCTAAAGCTAAATTTTCATAATTATATAAAATAACCTTTTTATCTTTTATGTAATTTCTAAATAATTCATCTTTAATCAATAATTTATTATCTTCTAACTCTTTTTTTAAATTATTTAAAAATTGAATCTTTTCTTCATCAATATCTCTTAAGAAATACATATTATCTAGATAAACTTTAGCAACATCTAATTTAACCTTTAATTTTTTCATTATATATTCTAAAGTTTTATCATCATAATCAAAATACAATTTCTTTTTTAACTCTTTAAAATCATAAAATTTTACATTATATAAAAGTTTATTTTTACTTAAATTACGAAGTATCTCTTTTTTATCATTTTCTTTGGCAATAATAATACTTTCCATAATATATACCCTTCCCACTTATTATTTTAACATAAAATTATAATTAATTCTTCTATTTTCTCTTAAATTATCTTACCAATATAAACTATTTTAGCAACAAAAAAACTTCCTTTATAAGGAAGTAATTTTCATAATGGCGCCTGTTGTAGGACTCGAACCTACGACCTAACGGTTAACAGCCGTGCGCTCTACCGACTGAGCTAAACAGGCATAAATTTAACATTGCTATTAAATTATAGTAAATATTATGCCTATTGTCAATAATTTTATGCATAAAAAGCTAAAAAAAATTCCATTTCTGGAATTATTTATTAGCTGCTTCTACATAACCTTTACAGTCAGCTCCACCAGGTCTAGTAATACAAGTTTTACACTTATTATATTCTGGCTTCATATCTTGAAAATCTCCAACTAAACCAAAAACAGCTCCGACAAGTGTTGGTACAAAGAAAATAATAACACCAGCAATAGCTCTAAATGCTAATGACTTAATTGCTTTTTTAATTTCATCATCTTTACTAGCAACTACTGCTTTTCCTAAATCTAACACCCCAAAAACAATAATTATAATTGGAATAACAATTTTAAATACATAAAGTACCCAACCAATAATTTGCCATATTGGTGCTAAGTCCGTACAAACAGAAGGATCCATTATTAACATACACAATTCCTCGCTTTCTTCTATATATTTATTGTATCTTATGTTTCTTTTATTGTCAAGATTATAATGTCAAATTTTGTCTACACATTCATCATTAAAATAACCGCTAAAACTAACAAAATCATAACTCCTAACCCAGTTGTAATAAGCATACTCATTGTTTTTGATTCCATTTTTTCTAGCCGATTTTTATATTTTGTTTCTCTGGCTTTTTGTTGTAAGTTTGATATTGTTTTAGAAAACGCCAATAATTGTTCTTGTTTTCTTTCTTGTCTACCTAAACTTAATCGATATAACAATCTCATCATTCTCATTGAATCTCTAACTGGATATTGTCTAGCAAATTCCATATAAGGTTCAATTGTATCATTACCAGCATTAATCTCATTTATTAACTGTTTTAAACCATCTTTAAATATCTCGGGAGCGTCCTCTAAAGATTTACCAATCGCTACCGGAACAGTATAGTGCTGAATTAAAATTTCTAAGCCTTTTAAATAATATGGAAGCATGGTATCAATCTCATGCAAATGTCTTTTATAATAGTTTCTAATATTTATATAATCTAGTTTAAAATAACCAAATCCAACTACTAAACAAAGAATAACATACATATAAGACATATTTTTAAGCAATAAACAAAATACCACGACCATTACTATTAAAGCATTTTGGATTCTTTTATTAAATAAAATATCAGGGTTTACAGAATCGCCATATTTGGCTTTTACATAAAAGTCCCAATCACTTTCTTTAAGTCTTCTAAGATACATTTCATTATCAGCAATAAGTTTACTTATACTAATTTTTCCACTTTTAGAAAAAATATAGAATATAATTATTGCTACAATTGCTAACTCTATTTGCATTATTCTACCCCCACATCATCATTATAATACTTCTCACCAGTAAGTAAGAAATAACAATTTATAATAATTATGGCATGAAGAACTATATGCACATACCAAAGTTTTAACAAATCTAAGTAGCTATTTCTTCCCAATAACAATTGCATTACTAAAACTAACAAAAACAATACTAAAGCGAAAGTTAAAAATTTAGTATGGAATTGTTTTCTATCCATTTGGTCTCGATAAACCCCTTCAACTAAGGCATCGATATCCATACTCATATTTTCTAACGCTTCTCCAGAGTCTTTTGCACCTTCTTTAGTAATCTGTAAAAACAATTGGTGCATATTCTTAACCATATAATATGGATATTTTTGATTAAAGTATTCAATTGATTCATCAATTGTTCCGTTTTGATATGACATATCAATCATTGTTTTAATATCTTGTAAAACTGGGTCTTCAACAATTCCGGAATCTCTAACCCCTTCTAATGATTTAACAAAACTTTGAGTTGTATTAAATTCCATTATAACATTAGTGGTATAAACTTGAATTTGTTCAAAGATATATTCACTATATATTCTTTTACTTCGAAGCCAAGCTAAATATGGAATAAATAAAATAGCAATCCCACCATATATAAAAACCATTATTAAACTATAAAAATACAAATAAGCAATACCCCCGGCTAGACCACCTAAAACCACAATTTGTAAAACATAATCTTTAACTGTATATTCTTGTTTTAATTCTTTCATTTTCGCACTTATCGTTTGAAAACTAAATGGTGCATATTTTTGATAAATAGAACTAGCCTGTTTTTTAGCAAATTTATAGAAATCTTCTGAACCATTATTTTGCCGATATGCAAATACAAATAAAGCTATTAATATCCATATTACTAGTTCCATAATTACCTCCTATAAAGCTTCTACAGCCTCATTTTTTTTATCCCCTAAATGGAATAAATCTTCATCCAAAATTACCCCTTGAATTGATAAATAATTACGTAAATATTTCGTTGGATTATGAAGGGTAAACCTTCCATCTAAAGTCTTTTGAAAAATTGTATTTACTTGTGGTTTATTATTATCATCTACATAAAATTCACAAATTTCCATAATCTCTCTTTGGAATCTTCCTAATTTTTCACTCATATAACCTTTAACATATATCCCTATTTGGACATATCTATGAATTGTTGTTACAAATTGTTCAACATCAATATTTGATTCAATCAAACTGTACATACGCATTGGAATTAAAGAAGCTTTATCAGAGTGAATAGTTGAGATAATATGGTGTCCTGATGATATAGAGTTACGAACAGCCATAACAGCTTCCGCACTACGAACCTCGGAAAGCAAAATCCATATAGGGTTCTGTCTCATACAGGTAACCAGAACATCTGAATATGAAGCAATATTATTAGTTTTCATTGCAACAATATCTCGATATGGAAATATTCTATCTAAGTGTAATTCCAAAGTATCTTCTATTGTTATAATCTTTTCATTTTCTTTGGTATTACTTGCTAAATATTTAACTAACTCTGTTTTACCTGAACCAGTCTCTCCACTAACAATAATATTAGCATGTCCATGAACACAATCAATTAAAAAATCTAACAAATCCGCACTAACATATTCTTCATTTAATAACTTTTCTCGATTTAACCGAATTTTAGCCGGAGTTTTACGAATAACTAGCGCCACCCCATTAGTTGCAATCGAATCATGAATAAAATTTAAACGTAATTCAGTACTCTCAGCATCCAAAAAAGGATGTGCCATATTGAATGTTTTTCCCATAACGTTTGAACATTGGAAAGCCAACTTTTCAATTAGGGCATTATTAATTTCTGGTCTTTCAACTCTATAAACACCCTTTGATAATGACTTAAGCCATATTTGACCACCATTCGTATAAGATATATCGGTGATATCATCTATGTCTATAAACTCTTTTAAAGGTCCAAAATCAATTTGAGAAAATATTGCATCATTCATATATGTCACCTCCTTTTATTTTATTCTTTAATGTTTTAATAACTAGGAACAACCTCATCAGGTATTGAAGCTGTATGTTTTAATATTTCTTGTCTTAAGAACTCACTTTGTACTTTAGTTTCTCCAGGTTCACTACTATAAGAAGCATTACCTGGAACTGGAACTAATTCAACAATATTATCGGCTAAGATAACTGCTTTACTAAGTAACAAGTATAAATCCTTAGGAACTGCAAACATTAGCAATGCTGGAGCTCCGGCATTATTTAAATCATATCTAATACTATGACTATTACTATCTCTAACGTCCATTATCGGTAACTTTGATACAAACTCACCATAAATTAATAATCCATCTTCTGTTTGCATCTTCGCATATAAATCAATGTAATCACCAGGGAACATTGAATTACCATAAGTTGATTGTAAATCTACTGGAATAGAAACTGGTGCATAGCCATCAGGCATGTTTCTAAGCACGTTTTTATTAACCAAATTACAATTTTTTACTTGGTCAACATAGAAGAAACTTCCTTCTGGTATAATTGAATTTTCTGTTACACAATAACTTTGTGCTGAAGATACAACTTTATTCATATCTGATATTAACATTTTATTATTATTAACTGTTGATCTTAAAACTTCCATAGTTCCCACAGCGTCATAAGTTATTTCCTCGGCTGCACTAAGTGCTCTTTTAGCATACGGAATATTAATTGTCTCTACCGCCGTTGATACCCGATAATTATAACCTATAAATAACACAACTAGTCCAAGTAAAACACCAAGAATTGTTACAGTATTTTTATTAGATAAAAATCTTTTAAGTGTCGTTACTATATTTCCCATTTTTTAATTCCTTTCTTTATTGAATAGATGTAAAATCATATCCACCCAAGTTATGACTATTTAAACATGTCTCATCTTCAAAATGCCACCACTCTGATGATATTGTTCTAACTCCACTAGGAGCCATCATAATTCTATGTAATTCTTGAACATCTGAATTATTTTGATATTCCGGTGTAAAATTAGAATCTGTTTTATACTTATATCCTTGAGACATATATTTATTTGATCTGTAACTTAATTCATGCATTCTTGAATAAGTAGTTTCTTTACCATCAATTGTTACATCTATTGCACACAATCTATTATGTGTACCACCTTTAGTTGAATCTTTATTAATATACCAAGGAGTAGTCATATAAACATATCCGCCACCCTGTTTAGGATAACAATTCAATATGTTTTGTTTACATGCACTAGAACTACTAACTGTAAGTCCCATTGAACTAACATTATCATATATTAAGCTTGATACACTAAATGGCCTATAAGCATCATATATTGTAAAGGTGTGATTACTATTACTCTTTACAACATCTCTTATTTTCTTAGCATAGCTATAATTTAAAGCAACAAAGCTACTTAAGGAAGAATCATATAATTTTTGGCCTGTAACATTAGGTATTTTACGTTCATTTGGTGTTCCACCAAATACAGTCATAAGACTAGCATTAGCATTTGTAATATTAAATCCCATATTACTATAAGCCCTTAGATAATCTCTTAAGTTAACTGCTACTATATCACTTCTTACCCATCCACATTCAATGTCACTAGTCTTTATTGCTAAATATTGAGAATCCGCTGATTCACCAAGAATTTCAAATTTCTTCGCTACTTTACCTTTTTGCCCTCCATCAATATAAACATTTCCAATAACACTTTCTTTTTTTCCAACTTCATCTAAAGTTTTATAAACATTTGAATATGAATCATTAGCACTCTTTGCTAAAGAAATACCATGCGTTCCAATTATATCAGTACTATCTTTATTAATACCTTCTTGACAAGTTTTAGCATCCGCTGGTGGATTGTTTGGAGTAGTAGTTGTCGTACCTCCTCCAACATTTCCATTACCAGGCCTACTAGAACCTGTACTTACTTCTTCTGCATAAATTTGAATAATCGCACTATGTTTTGTAACAGTATCATAACCACTATTAGTTATAAAATTAGTACCACTATTACTTAAAATTTCTACACTAACTTTAGGAGGAGCTTCATATACTCCATAGAAGTTAACTTCATAAGTATCAGTAGCTCCCATATTTTCTGAAAGCATTCTAATGAATACTTCAAAAAACTTTTCTTTATTCATTTTTACTTCATTATAATCTCTATAATATCCGTAATCGACAGCTTCTAACATTGAAGCTTCTGTAATTTCTTTAATACTTAAATAATCTTGGGTAGAGGTAGTTGTTATGCCTTGAACAGAAATCATAAGTCCTACGATTGCAACACCTAAAACAACTAACCAATAACCCCAATAAGAACTTTGCATAATCTAAACTCCCCTTCCTACTTCCATGATGGACCAATCATTTGGTCTTCAGATACTCCACTTGTCCATAATTTGAAATATTCATCATTATTATCAGATACAGTACGATAACTACTATCCGCAATCATACTTACTTTATTAACCGTATCACTGCCATACTTTCCATTTAACAAATCAGATATGAAAGTACTATAACAAGCAATTTCACTATATCCACCAAGTGCTCTACAATCTAAAGTACTATTAGAATATCCACCTTGATCTTCGACTGATTGATTATAACTTCTAATTTGTCTTGCCACTGAAGGAGTAATTGTTACACTAAGAACTGGGTCTGTATCAAATATTGCTTCACCATTATCTCTATCTTCATTTTGAATTTCATCTCTTGTAACTTCACCTTTATAATTAGTCCAGTTATAAGAATCTGTACCATTAGGGAATAAATTATTTAATGAAACTGTTCTTTCAAGTAAAGAAGAACCAGCATCTTTATCATATATACAGCCAAGTCCAACACAATTAGCAACGCAATCTATACCATCACAGTTTGCATCACAATTTGGTCCTCTACACTCAGAAATACAATCATCTGTACAAGTTTCATCAAAATCACAAATCAATGTATCTTCATCTGTAATTGCCATATTAACTAAGTATGAACAATTATAAACTAATTTTTGAGGATCAATTATCGCTGTATTAGAACCTACATACCGTCCTAATTTTCCCGTATCATAGAACTCACCAAGATTTTCAACATTAACTGTATATTTATAAATACCTCTTGCTGTTCCTAACGCTACTGGAAGTTTATTCTCTAAAGCCACATTTTTATCTGTTTGATTTATTTCAATTTCTCCACTAGGATATACATTATAGAACAATGTAGCTGGTTTATAATTAGCAGATATCTTAGATATAGTCTTCTTATATTTAGCATCAGAAATATCTTGTCTACTTTCTGATCTTGTTTTACCACATCCACCTGGATCGCCTGCTGAAGCATCACAGAAATCATAATATAATGTAGTTAAATGCTTAGCTGAACTATTACCACTTATACAGCTTTCATAGTTTGCATTAACATCCGTTCCCGGTGCAACATAACCACTTGAACTAACTTTCAAATTACAATACCATTCACTATTAGAAATTCCAGATAAATCCTCATCCATTTTACCAATTAAACTAAATTTATCTAAATATTGTTCTTCATAATCATAAGTAACATTAGCTTCATATTTAATTTCTGAACCTGTCCAATTTCCTGTACAAGCATTATATTCTTTAATAATATCTCTATATTCTTGTTGTAATCCTTGTAAAACAGCTAACTCTTCCATCATTCGACTTCTTAAATAGTCTCTAAATTGTTGTTCTGTGTGTATTACTTGCGTACCAGTATAATAAGTAGTTGAACCACCTGAACATGAATGCGATGTAGTGTTACCTTCAGAATCTGTCGTCGTCCAAGAACCTCCAGGACATGAGTAAGATGTAGCTCCAATAGTTCTTTCATATTCGTAATTTTCAGAAACGCCTTGGGCATTTTCAGTTTTTGTAATCATACCACTACTATAATCAGCACTTATAAATGTTTGCCAATTTGGTACTGTTGCCGTTGCTAACCATTGTGGAAAATAATCACTGTAAGTACAGCTTGGTCCACATCCATGACTATCACAAGTACAAGATGAAGGATAAGTACCTGGAACCGGTTCAATTTTACCATTATTATATAATTCATAATACTTTCTGAAATTATTATATTGAAGTATTAATGCCTTTTGAGCTTCAATAATATCATTGTGATATTTATCTCTATCAATTGTATCAGAGAAACATGTCTTTGTTCCATCTATTCTTGCTTTAAATGTAAAGTATCTTCCGGCATTAACTAATTTTGCATTAGGCATTGTTGATAAATAGTCTTCTTTACAAGATACAGAACAATAACTATTTTCTTTCATAGCTGTTAAAGTAAATGTATTCTTATTTTGGTCTGTAATACCTGGAATGTTAGTATTATTTCCATATTTACCACTGCCTTGTTGTTTTGCTTGATCATCAAGCTTTTTAACAAAGCATACTTTTATATCACTATCACTTTTAATACCTTTAATATTAACTTCTTTATCATCATTTACTGAAACAATAAGTTCACCTTGTTCATCACAACATTCAAAAGTTTCATAATATGATTCACAAGTAGCATCACAAACTTCGGCTTTTTTATCTTCATCACATTCTGGAGAAGAAGGATCAACCTCACAAACAACTTCTAACCATGAACATTCTCCACAATTAGAATCTTTTAATTCTTGACAAGCATCACCATTAAAGTTTCCAGTTTCACTGGCTTCTTCTTTACAAGCTTCTTCCAAATCCTCACAAGCACATGCATCAATTAAATAAGTTTGATAATCAGAAGTCCATGTTGATGTTGTAGGGTCTCCTTTTAATTCCTCAACTCCTACATATCTTTGCATGTTAGATTTTCCAGAATACCAAATAGTTGCAACAAACTTACCATATTCTCCAAATTCATTTGAAGTATATTCTCCATCAATAGAATATTTTATTGGTGATTGTCCACATTTTAAAGTAGTTATATTAGAGCCTTGTGATTTATTTTTAAATCCCTCAAAATGAACAGTTATTTCAATATTTGTTTCATTTGTAAAATCATAACCTAATTCAATTAAATTTTTACCTTTAAGTGTTGAATCAAATTCTTCTTGAGAGCTTCCTGTAAATATTACTGTGTCTCCTACTTTAACTTGGGAAATATAAGAAGTAAGACCATCATATTGTACACCATCTGGGAATTTAATACCATTAATTACAAATTTATAACCTTCTTTTTTAGGAATACCAGAAACAGTTATTGTATGAACAACATTTTTTTCTACAAATAAACCTTGTCTCTTATCTGTTTCTTTAACTTCAGGATCTGGTGTAATCGTACCTTTTTTAACATTAGCTCCTCCTGAAGATTTACTAACAAATTCCGCTGCTGCATTTAATGCTCCATTAAAATAAGCTTGTGCTTTAGATAATGAATTACCTGAATAATAATATTTTGAATAACTTGGAACATTAGTTACTCCCCCACTGCCTTTAGCTTTTAAGGCATTATTTAAATTATTAAATGCTGAAGAATCAGAATTAATCCAATTATGGGTAGCGGTTAAATTAGCATAATAAGCTGATTCATACTTAATTGCACTATCTTGCGATTTACTAAAACCATTATTATAACCAAAAATATAAGTTATCGCTCTTAAAGCGGTAAGTCTTGCCCAATAATCTGAAATATCTGAAACATTTCTCATTATTCCTGAAGCTTGACCACCATTAGTTAAAATATACATTAATGCATAGTCATATGCCTTAATTCTTAAACTAGAATTACTATTTAATAAAAATCTTTCCGCATATATTGGATTTTGTCCTTCATATTGTGCATCCAAACAGAACATTGCTGATTTGCTTTCATTATAGGCATGGAATAAAAAATATCCATTTCCATTAAAATAAGCATTAGCACCTGCATCAGTATAATAATAATAAACACTATTTTTGTATTTTCTAGGACCAGTCGGAGTTCTTGTAGTACTAGTGTTTTGTGATAATGTTGGTCTAAAATACCAACCATTACCTCCGGCTTTAATTTCTCCTCTTTCACCTACTCTACAAGTTTCATCTGTTTCGCCTTCACAAGCAGCTTTTACTTCAAAATTAAAACTAAACAAAAGTGTTATTGTAATAATAAATAAACTAGCATACTTTAGAATTTTTTTCATACTATCCTACTCCTTTGCTTTTTTACTATTATCACTGTAACTAATCCCCCTGTTGCTACAACTATAACGGAAACTACAATTACCATATTTCTGTGTTTCTTTATAAATTGTGCAAACCCTTTTTCTTCTTTTTTCTGAGTATTAGTGATTTCCTCACCTTTTTCATTTATTTTTCCAGCTCGGTAATTATCGGTTAACTTTACAAAATCATCAAATGATACTACCGGCACTGATAAAAACTCATGACATAAATAAAACTCTTCAATATCAACACACAAATCTGATTCATTATAACTATTATACATTGGTGTTGTTAAATATAAAGTATATAACCGTCTATTAGGACATCCCGTAGCGCTTGAACTATATACCATAAAAGTATAATTATTTATGGATGTCATATCCGTTTGGTCAATAGTAATAACTCCATCTTTCGCATCTGCATAAGTATATGTCTTGGTTTTATTAGTTTGGGTATCTATTACATTTACATATAGCTCTTCAGTAACATTACTTATGTAAATTCTAAAGAAACTTTCTTTGGCCACATAATTTTCCATTTCTTCTTCTGTTATTCCATCCGGAAAATTAAAGTCCTCAGTTATTTCAATTTCTCGTTCCAATAGTTCATAACTTACTCTTACATTTGTTGCAAGTGAATTAATCTTATTAGTCTCTTCTGCGGAGCAGGCCGCATTAACTATTCCTATACTTGCAAAAAACATAAAGCAGGCTAAAACTACGCTTTTAATTTTTTTCATAGTATACACCAACCTCATAACTAAGATTATAGCATGTAACAAGCATTTTTTCAAGTATTTATGAACGTAAAAAAGAAGCCGAAGCTTCCTTTTAGATTAAGGTTAATAAAATAAAGATTACAAGTAAGCAAATTAGCATACCTACTAAGAATTTCCAAATATAACTTAACCATTCTTTATATTTAACATTTAATGTTGTAAGTCCAACTCCTAAAATCACACTTGTTGGCGCAAAGAATTGAACAAAACCATAAGTACTTGTTAATATAACATATATTGGATTAAGATAGTCTACATATTCTACAGCTAAATATGAACCTAAGATATAACCAGTATATCCTAAATCTGCATGGAAAATATTAGCTATAAAGGAAGATAAAGTCATAGTTGCTAAATTAAAGCCATCTGTCATACTTAAGAACTTATTAATAATTGTAGCAATATATGGTGACATATAAACTATTACCATTACTAAGAAAGCTCCAACCACTACTAAACATGGTAATAACATCTTCTTAGCTCCGGCTTTAAAGTTATCAACAAATTCTTCAAAATGCATTCTATAACATAATCCTAAAATTAGGGTAAAGATAAATACTACTGCTGTAAGGGAGAATAAATCCCAAGTTCCTAACTCTCCAATATTAGCTCCTAATAAATCTTTGATGATATAAAAATCTCCCCCAATTTTTACTTTAAATAAGCTTTCATGGAAATTAGTAAACGTATCAATTAAGAAATTATTATTCCAATTAATAAAGGCTAAAATAACAATAATAAATGTTAATAATCCTAAAATAATAATTGGTAATTTGTTTTTTCTCTTATCTTCTTCAATTTCTTCTAATGGGAATATTTCTTCTCCTGAAGCATTCTTATCTACAGTATTCATATGATTAATTGTGAAGAAATTAAATAATAATAATCCAATTACTAATATTCCTGCTCTAACTAAGATTGTTGCATTAATTAAATCATGAATAGTTTGTTCTCCACTAACTAAATAATTGTTTAAATAAACAGCTCCTTCAGTACCATATGTAGCTCCCAAAATTCCCACTAATAATGACCCAAATGTTGTTGCAAATATTGTCATTTTATCAAGTTTCATCTTATTTAAGATTGAAATAATAAATGGTATAAATAATACTACTGCAAATGTTTGAGTAAGGATACTTGTAAGGCCTGCAATTAATACCGAAAATAACACTACTGCTAATTTTTTATTACCACTTAATTTCTTAGCAATGCTTGTAACTAAATTATTATAAGCACTAGTTCTTGTAAGAACTCCATATAATCCCCCAATTGCTAGTAAGAACATTATTTTATCAATACTAAAATAGATTACGGTATAATAAAATATCCAAGATAAGTCATTAAGTCCAATTCTTGTCATTACTCCTTCTTGAAAACCTGTTTCTGCTAAGGCTCCATTAGGAATTAACCAAGAAAGAACTAAAGCAATACAAACTAAAACTAAAACTCCTTTAAGAAAACCATATTTTTTTTCTTTTTTCTTCATAAATTTCCCTCCTTTCTTGATTATATCACAAAATTTAGTAAATAAAAGAGAAAATTAAATTATTTTTTATGAAAATTAAGTGAAATTCTTTTGTATTACCTATTTTAATGCAAAAAAGTACAAAAATTGTACTTTCTATATCTCATTTTCTTTTAAATCTTCTATATCTTGTTTCGTTAAACCAGTAATATCAATGATATCGTTAATTGGCATCTTTTTTTCTAACATGTTTTTAGCAACCTGATTTAAACCCACCGCTATACCATTATATTCCGCTTCATCTAACATTCTTTTTAAACCTGTTCTATCACTTTCTCTATACCAGTTCTCTATG
>CANQHB010000004.1 GCA_947623755.1 uncultured Bacilli bacterium
AATTGAAAAAAGAGAAGATAATTCTAATACTTCTAGTAATAGCGTTATTGGCCAATCCCTTAAAGCTGGGGAAAAAGTTGAGCCCGGTTCTACTATTACTTTATATATTCCCGATACTATTGCTTATTATCCTGATTTTACCAATGGTAAGTATACAATTTCTGATATTGAAAGTTTTGCTAACAGCTATAATTTAGATTTTAAAGTTGAATATGTTACTACCAATGAATATGCTCCTGGAACTATTTATTATCAACCTCGTTCTGAGGGCTATCGCATTGTTGCCGGTCAAAGTTTCACCATCAAAATTGCTCAAGCAAGCTCGTAAAAAATCCTATTATATCTTTTTTCCTTAAAATTTTTTTGATATAATTTATATAGTGGGGTGATATTATGTTAATACCTTTAAAAATAACGTCAGAATACACTTTATTAAAAAGTAGTATTACCATTGATAAACTAGTTACCTTTTTAAAAGACCATAATATTACCGCTTGTGCTTTAGTTGATGAAAACCTCTATGGTTGTATGGAGTTTTATCATAAAATGAAAAGTAATAATTTAAAACCTATTATTGGTCTTGAAATATTACTAGAAAACAATAAAATTTATCTTTATGCCCAAAATTATGAAGGCTATAAAAATTTATTAAAAATTCATACTTTAAAAGAATTAAAAACTTTAAGTAGGGATACTATAACTCCTTATTTAGCTAACCTAAAAATAGTTTTACCTTTTAACTCTTATGATTTATTAGCGACTTTTAACGAAGCTTATTTAGGTTATAGCAATGATAACGAGAAATTTGAAGCTTTATTAAAAACCACTAAAGTTGTCTATGTTAAAAATATAAATGCTTTAACTAAAGAAGATACCGAAGTTTTAGCTTATTTAGAAGCTATTGAACGGGGTATTTTATTAAAAGAAATTACTACGGATTATACTAATTGCTATTTAACTCTTAATTTAAAAGATGAGGATATTAAAAGCACTAATGACTTTATCCAAGATATTTCTTTAGAATTACCTAGTAGTGGTAATTATATTCCTAAATATAATAATTTAGCTAATTCTTATGAATTTTTACAAAATTTAGCCCATAAAGGCTTAACTAAAAGACTAAAGGGTAATGTTCTTCCTAATTATTTAGAACGCCTAAATTATGAGTTAGAGGTTATTCATAAAATGGGTTTTGTTGATTACTTCTTAATAGTTTATGATTATGTTTTATATGCCAAAAAAAATAATATATTAGTTGGTCCTGGAAGAGGAAGTGCTGCTGGTTCTTTAGTTAGCTATTCCATTGGGATAACGGATGTCGACCCGATAAAATATAATTTATTATTTGAAAGATTTTTAAATCCCGAACGAATAACTATGCCCGATATTGATATTGACTTTGAATATACCAAAAGGGGATTAGTAATCGACTATGTTCGAGAAAAATATGGCGAATTTAACGTTGCTCCGATTATGACTTTTGGAACGTTAGGTTCTAAACAAGTAGTAAGAGATTTAGGCCGAGTTTTAGATATTCCTCTAACTACTATTGACCGCTTTGTTAAACTAATTGACGCTAAAATAGATTTGCAAGAAAATCTTAACAAAGAACATTTAAAAGATTTTTTAAAGAATTATCAAGAATTACAAAATCTTTATAGCATTGCTTTAAAAATCGAAGGCTTAAAACGTCATATTTCTACGCATGCCGCCGGTGTTGTAATATCTAGTGTTAAATTAGATGAAGTAATCCCAATTATTAGTAGTAATAATATCATTATGACTGGAATAACTATGGAATATTTAGAAAATCTAGGCCTCTTAAAAATGGATTTTCTAGCTTTACGAAACTTAACTATCATTGCTAATGTCTTAGATTTAATCAAAGAAAATACGGGAAAAATATTAGATTTAAACCGCATTAACCTAAATGATTCTCAAGTTTTTAAATTATTTTGCGAGGCTGACACTGAGGGTGTCTTTCAATATGAAAGTAGTGGAATGAAAAACTTAATGCAAAAATTAAAACCGTCTTCTTTTTCTGATTTAATTGCCGCGGTCGCTTTATTCCGTCCTGGACCTATGCAAAATATCGATATGTTTATACGTCGTAAATATGGTCGGGAAAAAATTAATTATTTACACCCTGATTTAGAACCTATTTTAAAAGAAACCTATGGTGTTATCGTATATCAAGAACAAGTTATGCAAATATTAGTTAAAATTGGGGGTTATAGTTTTGCGGAAGCCGATAATATTCGTCGGGCTATGTCCAAGAAAAAAGAAAGTGTTATGTTAGAAGATAAAAAGCACTTCTTAGATAATGCGCTTGCTCGTGGTTATAGTAAAAATATTGCAGAAGCTATTTACGACTTAATCTTAAAGTTTGCTAACTATGGTTTTAATAAAGCCCATTCTGTTTCTTATGCTCTAATTGGTTACCAGATGGCTTATTTAAAAATTAAATTTCCTATCTATTTTATAACTAATTTACTTAATATGAGTATTGGTAGTGAAATTAAAACCAAAGAATATATTGATGAAGCCAAGAAAAAAGGACTTAAAATTTTAAAACCAGATATTAATGAAAGTACTAATAATTATCTTATTAAAAATGAGAGTCTAATGCTTCCCTTAAGTAGTGTTAAAAACCTCGGTGGCGCGGCGACAGAAGCTATTCTTGAAGAACGAAATACCAATGGGCCTTATCTTTCTTATTTAGATTTTATTGCTAGGACTTATGGTAAAAGTGTCAATAAAAAGACGATTATATCTTTAATTGACGCGGGTATCTTAGACAGTTTTAATTTAACTAAAAAAACCATGACCGAAAATCTCGATATTGCCCTAAACTATGCCAATTTAGTGATGGATTTAGATTCTTCTTTTGTTGCTAAGCCTAGTATTGTCGATTATGAAGAATATGAAGAAGAAGAACTTCGTCTTAAAGAATATAATTCTTATGGCTTTTATCTTAAAAATCATCCTACTAGCAAATATATTGATAAAAGTATTATTAAATTAGTAAACGCTCCTAATTATTTTGATAAACATATTAAATGTGTTGTTTTAGTTGATAAAATAAAATCTGTTAAAACTAAAAAAGGGGATAATATGGCCTTTATTACGGCCAGCGATGATACTGGTTCTTTAGATTTTGTCGTTTTTCCCAAAGCTTACTATATGTTAAGCGACTTAAACGTTGGTAATATCATTAGTGTTCAAGGAAAAGTCACGAAAAGATTTGATAGTTACCAAATAAATATTGATTTTTTAACTGAAATAAATTAATATAAAAAATACATGAAGTAAAGGTGGTATATATAATGCATGATATTAAAACATTTTTAAAAAGTATAAATTTCTCTGATTCTGAAGAATTATTAAATGAAGTTCAAATAACCAAAGTTATTTTAAATAAAAAAAATGCTAGTTTTAATGTATTCTTAACTTCTAATAAAGTTCTACCATTTGATTTAGTTGATACTCTAATAAATGGTGAATATAAAATAAATGATACTTATAACTGTAATATTAATATTACTTATGATAATGTTCCAATCTCTGATTTAACAGAATATTTAAGTAAAATCATTGAAAAATTAGTAATTGCCAAACCTTCTTTAATTAGTTTATCAGAAAATCCTCCCCTAATTGATGATGATATCATTATCTTTGAAGTTATAAGTGAAACCGAGGAAGAAACTATCAAAAAAGAAGAAAATAATATTCGCAAAATGTTAGCCAGTTATGGTCTAAAAGATTATTTTATTACGACTAAAATTAATGAAGAACTTAAAAAGAATATTGAAGAAGAACTTGATAATGTTCATAAACCAGCCGATTTTATTCCTGAAATTATTGAGTATAAACCTGGCGAAGTTATTATTGGTAAAAATATTAGTAAGGAGCCCGTTCCTATTGGTAGTATTACTAATGTCGGAAGAAATATCACTATTGAAGGTTACATAGAATCTATCTCTTATTTAGAAAGAGAAAATATTAATATCTTAACTTTAACTATATGTGACAATGAAAAAAGCCTGATGGCTAAAATCTTTGAAAAAGATAAAGACAAATATTTAGCCTTAAAAAAAGTAATTACAGAAGAAAATTGGTACCGCCTAAATGGTAATGTTGATTTTGATTCTTATTCTAAATGTTTAGCCTTAAGCGTTCGTAATTTAGAAGCGATTGAAAATCGTGAAATTATTATTAGCACGAGTACTGACCCTAATATTATCATGGGTGAACACCAAGAGGGCGAGCTTACTATCATTGATAATATTACTGGCCCTATGGAAAATATAATTGTAGAAGCCTATGTTTTTGGTGATGAACTTTTAGAAAAAGAAAACATTAATATTATGACTTTAAAAATTAGTGATAATACCAATAGTATGTTAGCTAAAATTTTCAAAAAAAATAAAAAAGAATTTGGTTTAATAAAATCAGCTTTAAAAGACGCGACTAAAAAGAAAAGATGGTTCCGTTTTCATGGTAATGTAGAATTTGATAATTATTCTCACGAAAATGTTTTTCAAATTTTGAATCTCGAAAAAATTGCTGCCAAAGAAGAAAAAATTGTTGATGACGCCGAAGAAAAAAGAGTTGAATTACATACCCATACAATGATGAGTATGATGGATGGTGTAATTGAAGCTAAATCCTTAATTAATTATGCGCTAAGTCTTGGTCACAAAGCTATTGCCGTGACTGATCATAACGCTTTACAATCTTATCCTGATTTATTTCATGCCGTGACTGATTATAATGCTGATAAAACCGGGGGTGATAGATTTAAAGTTATATATGGAACAGAATTAAATTTTGTTAAAGATGACATTGATTTTATTCATAATTTACGAGAGTACGAACTATTAAATCAAGAATTTGTAGTTTTTGATACTGAAACCACTGGCTTTTATGTCGGTAGTGACCAAATGATTGAAATAGGGGCCGTTAAAATTAAACATGGCGAAATAACTGACCGCTTTGATGAATTTATTGACCCTCATCGTCCGTTACCTCAAAAAATTACTGATTTAACTTGCATAACTGATGAAATGCTAGCTGGCCATGATGATGAAGCAAATGTTACCCGCCGTTTTTTAGAGTGGACTGGCGATTTACCTATGGTTGCCCATAATGCTAAATTCGATATTGGCTTTATTAGTGCAGCTTGCAGTAAATATAATCTTGGTGAATTTACTAATACCGTCTTAGATACAATGAGCATGGCCCGAATGCTTCATCCCGAATGGCCTAATCATAAACTAACCACTTTAGCTCGTCGTTATAAAGTTGAATGGGACGAAGACGCTCATCACCGGGCTGATTACGACGCCGAAGGTACTGCCATCGCTTTCCATAAAATGTGCGAAGAATTGGATTCCCGAAATATTGAAACCACCACCAAATTATTTAATTCTGTTGACATAAATGAATTAATCAAGTTTTCATTTCCTTACCACTTATGTTGTTTAGTAAAAAATAAAACTGGTCTTAAAAACTTATTTAAAATAATCAGTTATGCCAACACCACTTATTTATTCCGTAATAGTGAACCTAAACTTCCGCGTGGTGAATTAAAAAAATTACGGGAAGGCTTACTTATCGGAAGTGGCTGTGTTAATGGAGAAATATTTGAAGACGCTAAGACAAAAGATGATGAAGAATTAGCTAATATCATGCAATTTTATGATTATATAGAGGTTCAACCTATAAGTGCCATGACTCATCTTTTACAATTAGAAAGTAGTGGTTTTAAAACTCGTCATGACCTCGAAGAGCATCTTAAAAAAATCATTCGAGTTGCTAAAGACGCTGGTAAAATTGTCGTTGCGACCTCTGATGCCCACTATCTAAAACCATCCGATAAAATCTATCGTGATATCATTATTGCTCAAAAAACTAATGGCAAGCTTCATCCTTTAAATAAAAGGGGAGTAACCCAGCCCGATATGCATATTAGAACTACTAAAGAAATGCTTGAAGAATTTTCTTTTCTTGACCCCGATTTAGCTTATGAAATAGTTGTCACTAATACTAATAAAATTGCTGATATGATTGAAGAAGTAGAAGTAATTATTCAAACCGGTGGGGTGCCATTCTCACCTAGGATTGATAATTCCGTCGAAACTGTAACCGACTTAGTTTATACGAAGGCTGCCGACTGGTATGGCGACCCTTTACCTTTAAATATTGAAGAACGAATATCTAAAGAATTATATGGTGACGCTCTCTTAGACAGTATTAAAGCTAAGTTAACTCGCGAAGAAAATTTACAAGATGATGAACTTACCACCAAATCTTTTGCTCTTTTACACGAAACTATTTTAAAAGGTTTTGAATCTGTAAAAGAACTGGTAAAATCTGAATTAATCATCAAACTAAATAATGAACATACTGCTAAAATAAAAGAATTAGAAACTAAGTTGGAAGAGTCCCCAGAAAATAAAGAAGAATTAGAGCAAGAATTAAAAACCTTAAAAGAAACCGACCCTCTTACCGATATCGATAAAAAAGTTAAGAAGACTTTAGGAGGCATTATTGGTGGTGGTTTTGACGTTATTTATTTAATTGCTCAAAAGCTTGTTAAAAAAAGTAATGATGATGGCTTCCTAGTTGGTTCTCGAGGTTCCGTAGGTTCTAGCTTTGTTGCGACGATGATGGGAATTACCGAAGTTAATTCTTTACCACCTCATTATCGTTGCAAAAACTGTAAACATAGTATATTTGAAGATGAAAATGGCCAAGCCTTAGGTGCTACCTATAAAAGTGGTTTTGACTTACCGGATTTTGCTTGTCCGAAATGTGGCACTATGATGACTAAAGATGGTCAAGACATGCCATTTGCTACTTTCTTAGGTTTTAATGCCGATAAAGTTCCCGATATAGACTTAAACTTTTCCGATTTAAACCAAGCCGCCGCCCATGAATACACTAAAGTATTATTTGGCGTTGATAATGTTTACCGTGCTGGTACAATTGGTACGGTCGCTGATAAAACTGCTTGTGGTTTTGTTAGAGGCTACGCTGAACAAAAGGGGATAATTATTAATAATTGTGAAGTAGAACGTTTAGCTATTGGCTGTACGGGCGTTAAAAGAACAACTGGTCAACACCCTGGTGGCATTGTTGTTATTCCGGGTTACATGGATGTCTTTGATTTTACTCCATTCCAATATCCTGCTGAAGATATCGACGCTGCCTGGCGAACAACCCATTTTGATTACCATGCTATCGACCAAGACGTCTTAAAATTAGATATCTTAGGGCATACCGACCCAACTCAACTTCGCATGATACAAGATATTTCGGGTATTGACGTTACAACAGTTCCTCTAGATGATAAAGAAACTATGAAAATTTTTCTATCACCTGAACCTTTAGGCGTAACTAAAGAGCAAATCATGAATGAAACCGGTACGCTCGGTGTTCCCGAATTTGGAACTCCCTTTACCATCGGTATGCTAGTCGACACTAAACCGAAAACTTTTGCCGAACTTATTAAAATATCTGGTTTATCACATGGCACCGATGTGTGGTTAGGTAATGCTCAAGAATTAATTAAAAATCAAGTTGTGCCATTTAGTGACGTTATCGGTTGTCGTGATGATATTATGGTATATTTAATGTATAAAGGTATGGAACCTATAAAAGCCTTTAAAATTATGGAATTTGTTCGAAAAGGTAAAGCTTCTAAAGACCCTGAAACTTGGGCTAAACATAAAGCTGATATGGAAAAAGCGGGAATCGAATCTTGGTTCATTGATTCTTGTGGCAAGATTAAATACATGTTCCCTAAAGCCCATGCGGCCGCCTACGTTATGAGTGCTTTTAGAATTGCGTACTTTAAAGTTCATTATCCTGGTGTTTATTACGCTACCTATTTTTCTACGCGTTTTGATGATTTTGACTTAGAAACAATGGTTAAAGGCTATGACGCTATTAAAGCCAAAATGAATGAAATTATAAATAAAGGTTTTAGTGCTACTAATAAAGAAACTAGTGTTTTAGAAACTTTAAAATTAAGTCTCGAAGCAACGGCTCGCGGTTTTAAATTTGGCAATATTGATATTGAAAAAAGCGATGGTAAAAACTTTATCTTAGCTGAAGATGGTCAAACTTTAATTTGTCCTTTCCGTACTTTAGATGGTCTTGGCGATTCTGTTGCCACTAAAATCATTGAAGAACGCAATATTAAACCATTTTATAGTATTGAAGATTTTCAAATGCGGGGTCATGTCAATGGCACTACCGTCGATAAGTTGCGGACTTTAGGCGTATTTGGAAGTTTACCTGAGACTAGTCAATTAAGTTTATTTGATTTTGCTTAAAAAAAGGGGCTTATTATTAAGTCCTTTTTTAAATTTCAAAAAAATCAAAAACTTTTCTTTAAAGCGACAAATATTTTAAGTTTTATCATTTATAATTTAAAAGGTGATAAAAATGGTAATTTACCTCGACTTATTATTTTTTATAAATTTCCTTTTTGATTTCTTTCTTCTTCTAACTGTTAATCTAGCTTTAAAAAGATACACTAAAATCTATCGTTTAGTACTCGCTTCCTTCTTTGGGGAAATTACCTTAATTAGTCTTTTTTATCCTCTAAGTAGTGTTCTTTTAACTATTCTAAAACTCTTTTTAGGTCTTTTCATGGTTTTAATAGCCTTTGGTTACCAAAATATTTTATATACCTTTTATAATCTTCTTTATTTATATATGACTAGCATTATTCTTGGTGGTTTTATTTATTACTTAAAAACCGAATTTCATATCAACAATAACCTTTATTATAAAGGCATCTCTTTAAGTTATCTTTTCCTTTTATGTCTTGCTCCCATCATTTTCTTTATTTTTTTAAAAAGTTTAAAAGCCCTCCAAAAAATAAAAAATTATTATTATAAAGTAACTATTGTCATTAATAATAATTATACGCTTACCACCACCGGTTTTTTAGATACTGGTAATAAATTAAAAGACCCCATAACTAATAAACCCATTATTCTTTTAAATAAAAAACTTCTAAAAGAAAATATTCATATTAGAAGTCCTATGTTAGTACCCATCGATACCGTTAATTCCCATAGTTTAATAACTTGCTTTAAACCCCAAAAAATTTATCTTAATACGCGGGAATTAAAAAATTATTTAGTTGGCTTAAGTGAAAAAAGCTTTAAACTAAATGGTGTCGGCTGTCTTTTAAATTATCAAATATTGGAGGAAATAAATGATTAATAAAATTATTGCTTGGTTAAAAAGCAAATACAATGAATGCTTTTTTGTCGGTTCGACGGATAAATTACCACCCCCATTAAGTGAAAGTGAAGAACGAGACGCGATAATTAAAGCCGGAAAAGGGGATATTAATGCTAAAAATAAATTAATCGAACATAATTTACGCTTAGTTGTCTTTCTGGCCAAAAAATATGAAAATACTGGTTACGACGTTGAAGATTTAGTAAGTATTGGTTCTATCGGTCTTATAAAAGGCATTAATACTTACAAGCTAGATAAAAATATTAAACTAGCTACTTATGCTTCCCGGTGTATCTCTAACGAAATTCTTATGTTTCTTCGTAAAAACAAAAAAAGAAGGGGAGAAATTAGCTTTGAAGATGCCTTAAATTATGATTCAGAAGGTAATGAACTTCATTTAGAAGATATCTTAGGCACGGAAATTGAATATGTCCCTAATGAATATGAAAAAATCTTAAATAAAGAAATTCTCGAAAAAGAAATAAATAGTTTAGATGGACGGGAAAAAGAAATAATGACCTTAAGATATGGTCTTAATAATACTGAAGAATTTACTCAAAAAGAAGTCGCTGAAAAACTAGGTATTTCCCAAAGTTATATTTCTCGTATTGAAAAAAAGGTGATAAAACGCTTAAAGCAAACAATGAAACAATAAAAAATACACTTGCAAAATTAAGTGTATTTTTTTTCTATTCTAAGCCAGTATCACTATCTTGGTCTTGCGAATCTTCTTCATCAGTTGGTCCTCCAATACTTGGAATATTAGAATCAACTCTAGCTTGAGCTCTAATCTCTAAACCACTACTCATGTTATCCTTAAATATTGAATAAGCCGATTTAATTACGAAAGTATAATCACTCATACTCGCTGTTGCGGTATAATTAAACGTTGTATTGGTGGTATATCCTAGACTAATTAAATTTCCAGTCGCGTCCTTTAAATATACTTGATAACCAATTGTTCCCATATTACTATTATTATAATTAATTCTTGCGTCGTAATATGTTTGCCTATATTTTTCATAAAATTCCCAATACTCATCTTTATACATTTCTTCAATATAACTTTGATTTATTGCGTCCGGTGTATCAATTGGACTCCATGATAGGGAGATAGTCGTTCCATTAAATGAAGCTTTTCCATTTGTTGGATTTTCTAAAGCACTAAATCTTGTTGAAACTTCTGAAGGTTCATACCCACTTTTATATAATGCATTTAATCTTAAATCACTTGGCGTATAATCACTCGCTAATTGTGCAGGGTAAGATTCTTTTTCAATGGTCACGGACTTTAAGCCCGAGGGTTTTTCAAATTTTGAATTTTTCTTGTATACCTTTGTTGCTACAGCTTTCATAATTGCTTTTCTTGCCGGCATACCAGCACCACTAGTTAAGTATGGTTTTCCTTTACCTAATTTATCATATCCATACCATAAAGCAATTGAATAATCTGGTGAATAAGTAATATTCCAATGGTCTGGCGTAACACCTCTACCTGAAAGCCCCCAAGCGGCCGCTTGAGAACTATCTAATGTTGTTGTTCCACCTTTGGCTGCAAATTCTGTGCCACTTATTGAGAAGTTACCTGCTACTCCACTTTGACCACCCGTAACTAACATACTTGTAATCATATAAGCCGTCTGTTCACTCATAACGCGCGTCCGTTCCACTTTATGAACATATTCTTGATTATTTTCAAGATATACCACTTTAGTGAAAGCATAAGGCGCAATGTAATAACCACCTCGACCATAAGCTGCATATGCGGCACTCATCGTTAATGGGTTAGCACAATCAACTCCTCCTAAAGAGGCGGCCTCAAATAATTCATTTCCGTAATCTATTCCTAAACTATGAACAAAGTTTGCAATTTTTTCTTTTCCTACTTTAGCTGCTACTTGTTGAAAGGCTTGAACTGCCGGTACATTTCTTGAACCAACTAAAGCACTTCGCATTGTAATAGGGCCATAATAACTTCTATCGGCATTAACAACTGTTCCACCTGTTGTCCAAGTCCAAGGCCTATCAATAAATATTGTTTCTGTTGAACCATGTAAGAATTCAATATAAGGTCCATAGTCAAATATTATTTTCGCTGTTGAACCTGGTGGCCTTTTAATCCCTAAAACAGTACCATTAGCTGCTTTATAATCTGTTCCAACTGCTCTATTTAAACTTTCTGGCATATAATTTCGTCCACCAGATAAAGCTGTAATAGAGCCATCCACTGTACTTGTTATTGCCATCCCAAATTGAACAGTATCATTCGCAAATTTATATAATTTTCCATCTTCCAAATCTTCTAACACGTCTTGCACGCTAGGGTCCAAAGTTGTATATATCTTCATTGGTACTAAATTTGGGTCATCGTGAGTTTCTTGTTTTACTTGCCATAACACATAATCAATAAATGCTTGATATTTGCTAGTTTCATCCTTACTATGGTCGACTAGTAAACTAGATACATCAATACTCTCGGCAAATTTTTTTTCTTCCTCCGAAATATAGCCATGTCTTACCATCAAACTTAATACTACTGACCGTCTTTGACTAGCACCTTCCGGATTACGATAAGGATTTAAAACATAAGGATTATTAAACATTCCGACAATTAAACTTGCTTCCGGTAAAGTTAAATCAGAAACGGATTTTCCAAAGAAATATTGACTTGCTTGTTCTACTCCGACGATAGAATTGTTATAATAACTATTACCAGTACCTAACCATTGACTATTTAAGTAAAATTCAATAATTTCTTCTTTCGTATAAACAGCCTCTAATTTAAATACGGCCATATATATATCTTTAAACTTTCGAACTATTCCTCCAATACCTTCGGATTCTGTTCCGTTAAAAGTATTTTTCATAACTTGCATGGATAGGGTTGAAGCACCTCCGGCATTCTGCCCAGCTATCTGTCCTAATGAAGCTTTAAAAAACCGTGCGGCATCAAATCCATTATGTTGAAAGAATCTTGAGTCCTCTGTGGCAATTAAAGCGTCCACTAAAACTTGAGGTAAATCAGTGTAGGTTACACGTTCCGCATTTTCTTTCTTTTTCCCATTCCCAATTCTCGCAATTTCGGTAACTCCATCTTTGGCATATATAACCGTCGCTTCCTTATTATATAATTCTTGCGGTACAAAATCTGGCGAAGTAATAATAATATATAAAGCAAAGGCTAAAACTGCCGAAGCTCCAAGAATTCCACATCCAATTATCGTGGTTAAGACAAAGTTTTTAACAACATGCTTCTTTTTCTTTCTAACTTTTGGCTCTTTAGTCTCATTTTTTACTTTCCTTTTAGTTTTCAACTTTGGTATTTTCAAAATTAATCAACTCCTTATAAGCTATATCAATTCCTTTAATATAATCAATTCCTGTACTATAATTATAATCTAATTTATAACCTTTAGTATCAATTACTTTAAAAGGAATACTTTTCCTTTCTTCTTTTGCCAAGAATTCTAACAAATCTTCTCCCTTAAATAAATAGTAGTTATCATTCATACTAATTACTAGAAAGCAAATTCCTCCATGGTTAATAATTCTTCTTAAGTGTTTTAGTTGGTGCTCATGAATATTTTTAATTGGAAAAGAAGTTTTACTATGACATTCTTTCGCGTCAAATTCCACATATTTTCCTTTATATATTCCATTATAATCAAGCGTTGATGGTTCTTTAAAATAAGCTTTTTTAATCACAGCCTTATTTTTATAATCCACTTCCACAATTCCAATCGGTGTCGGTTTCTTATAAATTATGGCTATATCATTTTCTAAATAATAACTACATGCGTCATTAATCATACTTTCTAAATCCATTCCTCGATTTTTATAATTAATGACAGTCTTTTTATAAGTCTTATTAATGCTGTTTGGATACTTCATGAAATTCACCTATAATCATTATACTATAAAAACCCAAAAATATCTATATTGGATTAGCTATTTACTCTTGTTTTACGCGTGTCTTATTTTGCTATCTTTTGTCGATTTTTTGCACTCTTAATGCAAAATATTTAAAAATCTGCTATGATATAGTCGGTGATAAAATGAAAAATGACATTCTAATTAATGATGTAATTCGAAAAATTGATGGTTTACTCCTCGATTTTAACTATTATTACACCATTAAAAACACAACTCCAGAACCTAAGAATATCAATCGTTAAGACTGATATTTTTTTAATTTTTATTTACCCATTTTTCCTAAGGATTATCTCATCTTTTAAATTATAGCTTCAAGTATTTACAAGAACTTGTTCGAGACTAATTGACAAAATACCCCAAAAAATTATATAATAGTGACTATAAAGGAAGTGATAAGATGTATAGCGACAAAATTTATTTAACACCTCAAGAGATACTTGACAAAGAATTTAAAATTGATGCTAGGGGATATCGACCTCAAGAAGTTGATAAATACTTAGACATGGTTATACGTGATTATACCGAATTTATAAGCATCATAAAAAGAAATGAAAAGGAAATTAAAGATTTAACTGATGATAATGCCAAACTAAAAGCTGAAATTAGAAGTTTAAGAGAGCAATTAGTAGCTAATGAATCTAGTGGTAACAATAATCCATCTAATGTCGATTTATTACGTCGCATTAGTCAGTTAGAGAAAGTAGTTTTTGGCAAATACGAATAATATCAAGACAAATGCTGCATAAATATTATGTAGAGGAAAGTCCATGCTCACAAAGTCTGTGATGACTTTAGTGTTCGTGCTTAGGGAAAAAATAACCTAAGGTAGTTTTTTAAACTAACGGCGAAGAATCATCCTAAAAGGTAACTCATGGATGTAGTATTCATAAAGTGCCATAGTAACGCAACAAATCGGAAACGATGGAAATGGAACGCGGTAAACCCCACGAGTGAGAAATCCAAATTTTGGTCGGAGAGCTCTTACAAAAGAAAGATAATGGCGTAAGGGACTAGCTTGCTAGTAGATAAATATTTGTCGCCCCAAATAAGGGGAACAGAACATGGCTTAGTGATATTATTTTTTAAATTTTATAAAAAAAGGAGTGAAATTACCTTGGATAGTATTGGAAGTCTATTAAAAGAGACTAGAGAATCTTCAGGGGTAAAACTAGAAGAAGTAAGTGATGACCTGTCGATAAAACCAGAATTCCTTTTAAATATTGAAAATGGCAATATTGGTTGCTTTAAAGACATTTTTGAATTAAAAAATTATATAATCAGTTATGCAAAATATTTAGGTTTAGATAGTGACAAACTAATTGATGAATTTAATGAGTATATGTTTGAATATACTTCGAAAATTCCTATTAAAACTATTGAAAAACAAGCTCAAATCGCCGCAAAAGAAGAAACGGGCAAAATAGTTAGTCCCTATACTAAAAAACCTCATAAATATAGTCGTAAATATTATATAGGCATTTACTTAGTAATAATTATCTTAGTTATCTTTGCTATTATTTGGAGTATTAAACAAATAACTATTGATAATAACCATACTAGTGTAATAAGTTATGTAAATTTTAAGAATTAGGAGTGTGTTATGAATTTACCCAACAAATTAACTTTAGGCCGTATTATTACCGCCATCATTATTTTAGTTATGCTAATGATTCCGTGGTATAACTTAGGTATTACTTTTCCGACTTTTACTATTGCTGGTAAAATAGTCGTAGATTTAAAGTATATCATTGCCGGAATCTTATTTGTTTTAGCCGCTCTTACGGATTTTTTAGACGGGCATATTGCTCGAAGTCGTAATCTCGTAACGGATTTTGGTAAAGTTATGGACGCAATTGCTGATAAAGTTTTAGTAAATGGTTTATTAATTATTCTTGCTTTCGATGGCTTTATTAGTATTGCTATTCCAGTTATTATCATAACGCGAGATACTTTTGTTGATGCTTTTAAAATGGCCAGTGGTAATAAAGGTAAAGTTGTCGCTGCTTCCTTTGCTGGTAAAGCTAAAACTATGTGTATGATGATTGGTATGACTTTAACTATGTTTTATAATTTACCGTTTGAATTAATTGGTTTTAATGTTGGTTATACTTTAATTATTATTGCGACCATTCTTTCTGTAGTAAGTGGTGTTCAATATTATTTCAATACTAAAGATACTTTTAGTGCTAAATAGGTGTTAATAAACACCTTTTTTTCTTTAAAAATTTTATTATTAGGAGTATAATTATAAAGGATTTATTCAAAAATTCCAAAAACCCATTGTTTTTTTATTAAATTCTATAATATAATTAAGCTAGGAGTAAGCGTATGAAAATAAAGAATAGAGAAGTAGAGGATTTAGTATTTAAAAGCTATTTAGAAGAAGTTCTAAAAAAGAAAAAATATTTAAAAATGCACCGTTATTTACAGCATGGTAATACTAGTTGTTTATTACATTCCATCGCTGTATCTTATTATAGCTATCGTTTATGTAAATTTTTAAAATTAAAAGTTCACGAAAAAGAACTAATTAGAGGTGGTCTTCTTCATGATTATTACTTATATGACTGGCACCAAAAATATAAACCAACTAGAAATGTAGGCCTTCATGGTCGTATCCATCCTAAAATTGCTTTATTTAATGCCCGTAAAGATTTTAACGTTAATTATTTAGAAGCCGATATTATAGAAAAGCATATGTTTCCTCTAACTTTTACTCCTCCTCGCTATAAAGAAAGTGTTGTAGTTTGTATTGTCGATAAAATTTGTAGTGTATATGAAGCTTTTAATAAAAATGCTTATTGTAATATTACTTCCCGAGTTATAGTCGATAAAAAAGAACGTCGAACTGTTGCTAAAAAAATAAATATTTACAACTAAAAAATTTTTATTGTAATTTCTAAAATTTTTGTTATAATAAATATAGGTAAGCGTTAGGGATTCGAACCTAATGTCTACTTTTTGCGGTAGACGCTAAGAAGAAATTCTAGCGTCTTTGTTTTTATTCTTATCAAGATTACTCTTTTACGAACCTTCTTCATATAATCAACTCCAATCTATTCCAAAACCCCCTAAAGGGAAGTAATAAAATAAATTATTGTCAAAAACTGAAGTTAGGTAGACACTAGCCCTAACGCTTAAGTTATTATTCTAAAACCTAAATAGATAATCGTCAAGAAGAATCGGTCGACAAAATTCGACACTAAAGATAATTAATAGATAAATAATATACTTGATAATTAGAAAAATATATGATATATTTATACTAACGAAGGGAAGAAAAGATAAATGAAAAAGAATTTATTAGTAATGACCCTTACTCTAATATTGTTAGGGGGGGGGGTATATTTTAGCCAGAAACCTTAACAATAGTAGAGCAAAATATACTTTAGAGAAGAAAGAAATAGAGACCAGTAATTTAATAGGAATCTATGTAAAAGAAGACAAAGACTATCATCAAACAAGTACAGTACCAACAGAGGGGTATGTATTAAATAAAGATGAAAGTTATTATACGAAAGAAAATGATAGAAATACTAAGATAAAAGAAATGATTGACTATAATAACGATAGCCAAACTTTAAGTGTGTCTAAATTAACCGACAATAACACCAAATGTTACTTATACTTTGATAAAAAGAAAACAGCTTTAGAAACTATTGAAAAATTAGGAATGGAACCTGAAGAAACAGAAATAGGACCAATAACAGGGCCATCATGTGACCAGGAAAATTGTTATAGTGATAATACAGTAAATAGCATGAATCAAAATGGATTATATAAGGCTGGCGAAGATGATGATGGATTAAGTTACGTATTTCGAGGAACTGTAAGTAATAACTGGGTAAAATTTGGGAAAGATAGTTCTAACAATGATATCTGGTGGCGAATAATTCGAATTAATGGAAATGGAAGTATTAGATTAATTTATGCAGGAATTGGAAATGAAGTTCCATCAACAACCGGTCCATCTACTAATGCTATAACAAGCATAGCATATAATTCACAAGATGGCGATAACACCTATGTAGGTTTTTATAATCAAAGTACGACGCCAACCAACTCATATTCTGAATCTCATGAAGGAACAAATCCAAGTGATATAGCTAAGCAATTAAATGATTGGTTTACAACAACAACGAAATTATCTAAAGAATATATAAAATATATCGATGAAAATGCCGGATTTTGCAATGATAGACAGGCGTCAACGGGCAATCACGGAAGGGTTAACTTTACAAATGAAGGCTATGGAAATAAATCTACGTGGTATACTCCATATGATAGAGTGGCACAAGATAGTTCAATTAATTATAATACAACAGAGCAAAAGCCAATATTGAAGTGTACAAATAAAGAAAAAGATTTGTATACAATCCAAAAATCAAATTATGGAAATCACAAATTAGTTAATCCAGTAGGCTTAATAACCATGGATGAAGTAATCTATGCCGGAGGATTTGCAGGACAAAAGAATACAAGTTATTGGTTATATACTAATCAGGGCTACTGGACGATGACTCCAAGTCATTTTGACAGCACTGCTTATGCATTCGCAGTGAATAATATTGGCCGCCTCGGTAATGCTAAAGTGAGACTAGCTTATGGCGTGATTCCCGTAATAAACTTAAAACCTGATAATGTAACCTTACAAAATCCTGATGGAGAAAATAAAGGAACAACCTCAAATCCCTACATAGTAAATGTTAATTAAATGAAAAATATCTTGCTCATAATGCATGTAATTTATGGGCAAGATATGATTATTCTTTGGAGTGAGATTTATTTCTCACTCTTTTGTTGTAATTTTAAAAATTTATGATATAATAAATATGGGTAAGCGTTAGGGCTCCAAACCTAATGTCTACTTTTGTTAGAAGTGACGCTAAGAAGGAATTCTAGCGTCTTTGCTTTTATTCTTATCAAGATTACTCTTTTACGAGCCTTCTTCATATAATCAACTCCAATCTACTCCAAAACCCCCTAAAGGGAAGTAATAAAATAAATTATCGTCAAAAATCTGAATTAAGGTAGACACTAGCCCTAACGCTTAAGTTATTATTCTAAAACTGGAATAAGAAATCGTCAAGAAAAACCATTCGTCAAAATTCGACATAGTTTTTAAACTCTAATTAAGAGTTTTTAAATTCTTATAAAAGACATAAAATTAATATAGGTGATTTTATGCGAATAATAAAAAATCTCACAAATTTTTTAAAAGACCAAGACTACTATATAGATATCTTTAATAATTGTTTACATGTTTATTCCTATGAAAATCTAATCAGTTTAAGTGATAAACTAATTGAACTAAAACTAAAAGAATTTACTCTGCAAATTAGTGGTGAAAATTTAATTATTGAAACCATGGATAATCATGAAATATTAATTAAAGGTCTTCTTAATGACGTGAGGTTTATTCGATGAACCACTATCTAAAAATTCGCATAACTACCTCAAATAAAAGTGCTACACTTTTAAAATTAAATCAAATAAATGTAAATATTAAAAATATTATATATGAAGATAAATACTTAATTTTAGATATCTTAGCTTCTGATTTAAAACGAGTTAAAAAATACTTACTAAGTAATAAAATAGAAATTTTATCCGAAACAGGTTTTTATAAAATAAAACCTCTTATAAAAAAGAATAGATTATTTATCACTAGTCTTATTTTTGCTTGCTTTGTTTTTCTCATTTTAAATAATTTAATTGTAAAAGTAAATATTATTCATGAAAATTCTACTTTAAGAGCTTTAATTAACGAAGACTTACAAAAATATGGAGTAACCCCTCTAAGTTTTAAAAAAAGCTACCAAGAATATGAAAAAATAATTAGCGCTATTAAAAATAATCATAAAGACGCGATTGAATGGATTGAAATTGATGTCGATGGTATGGTTATTAATATCCGGGTAGAGGAGCGAATCATTAATAATTATGAACAAAATTCTGGTTATTGTCATATCGTTGCTAATAAATCTGGCATAGTAAGAAGCATATTAACAAAAAGGGGAGTATCTTTAGTAACAATAAATGATTTTGTGGTCCCCGGCGATATCCTAATAAGTGGCGAAATAAAATTAAATGAAGAAGTAAAAAATGACGTTTGTGCCGAAGGTGAAGTCTATGCCGAGGTCTGGTACAATATTAGTGCTAGCATTCCTCTAAATTATGAAGTAATGGAAGATACCGGTAAAATGCGTTATAATTTTATGCTTAAAAAAGATAATACTGAGTATGTTATTTTACGAAGCAGAGTAAAAGAAAAAAGAGTCGAAAAAAAGCGTTTATTTAAACTATTTGGTTATGAATTTTATTTTGAAAAAGAATACGAAGTAAACAAAAAGACAAGCACTTATAACAGTTATGAAGCCGAAAAATATGCCATTCAGCTTATTCATGAAAAACTAACCACTCAAGGAGCCAAAATTGATAAGATAATTAATGAAAAAGTCTTGAAAAAAAGTGTAATTAATGATAATTTAGATATAGATATGTTTATTGCTATTGAAGAACAAATTGGTATTAGCAAAAATTATCAAAAGGAAACGGAAAGTGATACTAGTGATATCAAGAATAATGGATATAGTCGCTGAATCTATTGATAAAATGTGGCCTATGCTGACAATCTTTTTAGTTATAATTGCCACTGTTCGTATTGCGGCGATTAAATCTAATAATGAACGTCTTGTTTTTTATAAAGAATTTGGTAGTCTTTTATTTATTATTTATGTTTTTTTACTATATGAATTATTAACTAGAACAGAATTAAACTCGGTAAGTGGTTATAATTTAGTTCCTTTTACTGAAATTTTCCGCTATAAAATCGGAAGTGAATCTTTTTATTTTAATGTAATTGGTAATATTGCTTTATTTATTCCTTTTGGTTATTTTATTTCTACATATATTAAACCCAATCGTATTTTACCTATTTTAATTGTTAGTGTTATTTCTAGTGCCACGGTTGAATTTGTTCAATTTATGATTGGCCGCAGCTTTGACGTTGATGATATTTTATTAAATGCTGTTGGGTCCATTATTGGTTTCTTATTTTATGTTTCCCTAAATGCTATCAAAAAATATCTTCCTGGCATCTTTGGTAAAGATATCATCTACAATCTTATTTGTTTTCTTATCTTAATTGCAATGATTGTCTTCTTACTTAATCGTATGGGGGTACCATTATCATGAAAAACACCTATGAAATAAATGATTTATACAAAGTCGATTTCGATTATTCCTATTTAGATAATGTCATCAAAAGGACTTTAAAGCATGAAAAAGTCCAAAATGCTTATTTTAGTATCATTTTTGTCGATGAAAAGACCATTCAAGAGTTAAACAAAAACTATCGTCATATTGATAAAGTGACTGACGTTATCTCATTTGCCTTTGAAGATAATAAAGATTTGTTATATAATGATATTAGAGTGTTAGGAGATATCTATATATGTATTCCTAGAATGCTTGAACAAGCAAGCGATTATAAGCATTCGATTAAAAGAGAATTATCTTTCCTAACCGTTCATGGCTTATTACATTTATTAGGCTATGACCATCAAACTAAAGAAGAAGAAGAAATAATGTTTGGATTACAGGAGTTGGTTTTAAATGCAGAAAAAATTACCAGGTAAAGAATTAAATACCGGAGACGTTAAAGAATTTAATCGTGATAGTGTTAAAGTTTATGGCTATAAAAGATTTTTTAAAAGTATCAAATATTCTTTAAGTGGCTTATACTATGCCTATCGTTATGAACAAAGTTTATGGATTCATGGCTTTGTTAGTATTTTTGCGATTGCTATGGGAATAATATTTAAAATAAAATTATCAGAATGGGCTATTATTTTTATTGCTCTAGGTTGTATTCTGGCTCTAGAATTAATAAATACCGCAATTGAAGCCGCGGTTGATTTAACTACGACCGAAATTCACCCTTTAGCGAAAATTGCTAAAGACTGTGGTTCCGCAGCGTCATTCGTTATGTCTATTGTTTCCGTAGTTATTAGCTTATTTGTTTTTGGCCCTTATTTAATGCAATTATTTGAATTATTATAACACCTAGAAAGGAGACTTTATGAAAAGCGGATTTGTAAGTTTAATTGGCCGACCTAATGTTGGAAAATCTACTCTTTTAAATACCTTAATTAACGAAAAAGTGGCGATAACTTCTAAAGTCGCTGGTACCACTCGCAATATTATTCAGGGGATATATAACGAACCCGAGTATCAAATAGTTTTTATGGATACTCCCGGAATTATCAAACCTTTAAACAAGCTTGGTAAAATAACCAATAAACAAGCTTTATCTTTAACGAAAGATATTGATTGCCTTTTATTCGTGGTCGACGCTTCCGCCGGTTTAGGTATTGGCGATAAATATATCATGGAAGTTTTAAAGAAAACTGAATCTCCCGTTATTTTAGTCTTAAATAAAATTGATAAACTAACTAATGTTGATATTATGTATAGCATTAATGAATATAAAGATTTATACCCCTTCGCGGAAATTGTCCCTGTTTCGGCCAAAGAAAATGATAATGTTGAGCGTTTAATTGAGGTCATAAAAAAATATTTAAAAGATGAAATCCGGTATTTTGACCCCCATATTAAAACCAGCAATAGCGTGTATTTTATGGTAAGCGAAATAGTTCGGGAAAAGTTATTTAATGTTTTAACTGAAGAACTACCTCATAGTCTTACTTGTCATACTAC
Source organism: uncultured Bacilli bacterium (assembly GCA_947623755.1). Taxonomy (GTDB): domain Bacteria; phylum Bacillota_I; class Bacilli_A; order RF39; family UBA660; genus Caccenecus. The sequence goes on from CANQHB010000004.1 coordinate 21,919, forward strand.
ATTTTATGAAGAAAAAAAAGATATTATTAATATTGGGGTAGATATTATTGTCGACCGTGACCCCATTAAAAAAATTATTATTGGTAAAAAAGGGGATAGATTAAAAGAAATTGGTACTTTAGCTCGTCATGAACTAGAACATAGCTTCCATAAAAAAGTCTATTTAGAACTCTATGTTAAAACCATTAAAAATTGGAAAGATAAAGAAAAATATATTAAAGAATTAGGCTTTTTAGATTTTTAAAAACCAAATTTTCTCTTTTTATTTTAAAAATCCTTGCATAAAACTATCAAAAATCACTCATAACTAAAATAGAAAGGAAATAAAAATGAATAAAAGGGAAGCCTGGAATAAATTTAAAAAATCTGGTAAAGTTGAAGATTACCTAACTTATAAAGAAATTGAAAGAAACGAAAAGGACTAAAAAGTTCTTTTTTTTAAATTTCTTCTTTGCTATAATAAATAAGAAAAGAGTTGATTTTATGCTAAAAGAAATCGAGGGTATTATTATTAAAGAAACCCCATACGGCGAAACTTCCAAAATAATTCAAGTCTATACTAAAGAGGGGATAATAAGCCTTATGTGTAAAGGGGCTAAAAGTCTTAAAAGTCCGTATCGAGCAACAACTTTAAAATTTACTTATGCTAAATTTATTATTTACTATAAAGAAAACAAGCTTTCTCTTTTATCATCCGTTGATATTCTAAACTCTTTAAGCCACATTAAAAGTGATATAACTCTTTTAAGTTATTTAAATTATTTAACTGAATTAACTGTTCAAGTAGTAAAACAAACTGACGCTAATATCTATGAAGATTATATTACAACCATTCTAAAAATTGAATCGGGCTTAGACCCTTTAATAATGTGCAATATTCTTGAAATAAAATATTTAGACTATTTAGGGGTTGGGCTTAATTTAGACGCTTGTATTTCTTGTGGGGCTAAAGCCAATATCTTAACGATTGATGGGGACCGAGGTGGCTATATCTGTTCTAAATGTTATCAAAATGAAATTATTGTCGAACCCAAAACCATCGAACTATTACGTATGTATTATTATGTTGACATAAAAAGTATCACTAAATTAAAAATAAGTGCTAAAGTCCGGGATGAAATAAACTATTTTCTAAACACTTATTATGAGCGTTATACCGGCCTATATTTAAAAAGTAAAGATTTTTTAAAAAAGTTAAAGAATTAATCTAGTAAAATTAGCAAATATTTGTTACAATAAAAATATAATTAATAGAGGTGTAGTTTATGAGTGAAAATGAATTAGAAAAAACCAATGTAAGTGAGCCAGTTGAGTCTGCTAATCCTACTTCTGGCATGGATAATTTCCAAAAGAAAAACAAGCGCAGTAAGTGGAAATTTATTATTATTAGTGTTTTAGTTTTAGTCGCCGTGGGGATCGGTTTATTTGTAGGTTATACTAAGTTAACATCCAATCCAGTCGCCATCTATAAAAAAGCCATTAATGATTTATATGAACTAGCTAATAAGAATTTACTTGAGGCTAATAAAAGTAAGCTTGATATTAACCCCACGAAAGACCCTTTTACAATTAACTTAGACGCTAAATTCTCCAGTTCTATACCAGAACTAAAACCCTTTGAAGGAATTCGTTATAATGTTAGTCTTGGTCTAGATTATGCTAATAAAGAGGGAAGTGTTGCTTTAGGTTTAAGCAATAAAAATAATGAAGTTTTAAAACTTTTAGCTTCCGTAATTGATGAAAAAGCTTATTTATCTAGTGATGATTTAATTGATAAAGTCTTAGAGCTTGGCGATTATGATATTTTTAGCGAAATTGATTTAGATGCTTTAGATGAAATTGATTTTAGCTTAAAAGACGCCGATACTTTATTAAAAGAATATAAAGATATCTTAATTAGTTACTTAGATAAAGATAAATTCACGATGAGTAATGAAACTGTTACTTTATATGGTAAAAAACAAAAAACAAAAAAAATTACTTATAAAGTTGATGAAAAAGAACTTCAAAAATTAACTGAACACATTTTAACAGAAACTAGTAAAAATACCAAAATATTAGATATCATATCTAATTTAAGTAATACTAGTGTTAGTGAGTTAAAAGACGCTTTAAAAGAAATTGATGTTTCTGAACTTACTTTTGATGGTGAGCTTGAAATTGTTGTTTACGCGGATGCATGGAATAATATTGTTGGTATCACTTTTAGTTATGATGATACAGAATATGTTCGTTATGAAGCTAAAGGCGACGAATATAAAATAACGATTGAAGCTGAAGCTGAAAAAATCCTATTAGAAGGTAATGATAAAGATTTAAAAATTACGGCTTATGAAGCTAAAGAAAAAATCTTTACTTTAACTTATAGTTATTCTAAAGATATTAAAATTACTTTAGACGTTGATTATGAAGGCACTACCATTAATGGTACTATTGAACTTAAGAATATGAAGTCTACTAATAAATCCCTAAGTAGTGATATTAAATTAGATTTCAAAGCAAGTTTTATGAATCAAGATTATAGCTTTACCTTCGATGGCTCATATAGCATTGAAAAAGGCGAAATCGATGTCGTAAATCCTAAAAATAGTATCTATTACGAAGACTTATCTGAAGAAGATGTTATGAAAATGTATACTAATCTTCAAAATATTGTTGAAGAATTAGATTTAACTGATTTAATGGAATCATTTAGTTAAAAGGTAACAATGTTACCTTTTTCTTTTTGTCTAATTTTGTTATAATAGACTTAGGTGATTTTATGAAAGAAAATATAAAAGAGCAAATGTTAAAACATAATACCTATTTAACTAAATATGCTACCAATGATACCATGGCTATTTATTTGCAACCCTATGAAAGTGATATTAGGCCTCCTTTTTTTCGGGATATCGACCGGATTATTTATAGTCTTGCTTTTATTCGTTATCAAGATAAAACCCAAGTTTTTCCTAAATCTTCTAATGACCATGTTTCCAAAAGAATGATTCATGTCCAATTTGTAAGTAAGATTGCTCGAACTATTGGGCGCGCTTTAGGCCTAAATGAAGACTTAATTGAAGCAGCCGCCTTAGGCCATGATTTAGGCCATGTTCCTTTTGGCCACCAGGGCGAATATATTTTAAATGATATTAGCTTAAAACATAATGAGGGTTATTTTAATCATAATATTGAAAGTGTCCGTAATTTAATGTATATTGAAAACTATGGCCAAGGCTTAAATATTTCTGTCCAAGTCTTAGACGCTATTATGTGCCATAATGGTGAATTTGCTTTAGGAAAATATACACCGAAGCCTAAAACTAAAGAAGAATTTTTGCACCAATATGAAACTTCTTATACTGATAAAAATGTTATTGCTAGTCTAAAACCGATGACTTTAGAAGGCTGTGTTGTCCGAGTAAGCGATTTAATTGCCTACTTAGGCCGAGATATTGATGACGCTATAAGACTAAATATTATTAAAAGGGAAGATATTCCTACAAATATTACCCAAGTTTTAGGCACCACGACTAAAGAAATTGTAAATACTTGTATTACTGATATCGTAAATAATAGTTATAATAAAAACTATCTTTTATTAAGTAAAAATGTCTATGAAGCCATAGTCGCTTTAAAAAAATTTAATTATGAATATATTTATTCTAAAGCCATGTCTAAAGAAACTATAGAAGAATTAACTATCATGTTTAATGCTCTTTTTGATACCTACCATGAAGATTTAAAAACCAATAATCCTTCTTCTCCTATAATTAATTCCTATTTAAAAAATATGAGTCCTGACTATCAAAAAAATAATTCTTTATCTCGGATAGTAATTGATTATCTAGCTGGTATGACTGATGATTACTTCTTAAAAGAATATAAAAGAATATGTAAAGAAAATAATCCTTCCTAGGTTATTTTCTCTTTTTAAAAACTTTAAAATATGTTAAACTATATAAGAGGTCCAATTATGAAAATCTTAAAATATCAAAAAACTCATACCAACGAATATAAAATTATTACTTCTAAAGAAACTTATAAGTTATATGATGATATCATAATCAAATATGAATTATTATTAAAAAAGGAAGTAGGGGAGCAAGAATTTGCCCAAATCTTAAAAGAAAATAATTTATTAAAAGCTTATTACGAATCTTTAAAAGCTATTAATACTAAACTTCGAACCGAAATGGAATTAAAAAATCTTCTAAAAAAGAAACAATATAATTTAGAAGAAATTAATTATGCCATAACTAGATTAAATAAAGAAGGGTACTTAAACCATCAAATTTATATTGAAGCCTATATTCATGACATACTAAACTTACATTTATGTGGTGAGGCTAAAATCTTAGCTGATTTACAAAAATTAGGTTTTAAAGAAGAAGAAATAACACCTTACTTAGCTAAGGTAGAACCCCAAATTTATTTAAATAAAATTGAAAAATATATCACCAAAAAACTAAAAGCTAATCGGGGTAGTGCTAATAATTTTAAACGTAAAACTTTAAGTGAACTTCTAAATAAAGGCTTTTCAAAATCAGATATTTTAGCTATTCTAGACCACCAAGAAATAACTGAAGACCCCGAAATTATTGCTCTATTAGTAAATAAATTGTACACTAAATATATTAAAAAATATGATTTATCTACCACCAAACTAAAAATTAAAAACTATTTATATACCAAAGGTTATACTAATATTGACCTTGATTTATACCTCAAAAAAACTTCCGATTAGGAAGTCTTTTTTTAATTACTACTATTTCTCGAACTATTAATTAAGTTATTCATATAAGTACCATATTGACTTTTAAGTTCATCATCAATAACGTCTACTTTATATTTATCTCGGTAATATTCAATTGCTTTATTAGTTAAAGTATCATCAGCGTTTATTTTATCTTGAACAATAGCTTCTTTCATTTCATCTAAAGCTTCATCATAAGTTTTCTTATCTCCCGTTTTAGTTTTTAAGATAACATGATAACCAACTTCAGTTGTAATAATATCGGTTGAATATTCACCATCTTTTAATTTTGCTGCGGCTACCACTAACTCATCATATTCACTATCAAATGAACCAATATTGATTTCTTCTAAGTTACCGCCATTATTTTTAGTACCATCATCTTCGGAATATTCTTTTGCTAAATCACTAAATTCTTTATTAATATCTTTTCCCTCTTTTTTGGCTTGGTTAAGTTTATCAATAACTTCTTGTAATTTTTGTTTAGCTTTAGTTTCTTCTTTTTCTTTATCTTCTTCGGTTGAAGTACTAGTTGCATTCGACTTAATAAATATGTGTGAAATCGTCATGTTAGGATAAACGTCATTTTCATAATAATCTTTTAATTCATCTTCGGTTATTGTACTTTCCACATATTTTTCTAAGCCTTTATTTTGCAAATAATTTAGATACATTGCGTCTTGATAAGCTTCGATAGAATTAAATCCATAATATGATAGTAATTGTAAAATATCGCTTTCGTTATCATAACTATCCCGAAGTTGTTGAATAACTGCCGCGGCATAATCTTTCGCTGTATTAACTTCACTTTTTAGTTCGGTCTCATAAATATACTTATCTACCATATTAACTAAAGAGTTAAGTCCATAAGTATTTTTAATTTGTTCATATAATTCATTTGCACTAATCATATGCCCATCTTTAAATTGTACCACTGCTTCATCGCCATTTGACAATTTTGGTATTTTGCCACATCCACACATTAATAATGCTGCGGCTCCTAGTAATATTAATTTCTTTTTCATTTTTATAAAAATTCCCTCCAATAACCTAATTATAGCAATATCTTCCCTAAAATACAAGGTTTTTCTATATTTTTCTAAACTCGATAATTAGCCTAGCACCAAAAACTAAATTTAACGTAATATATAAATGAAAAGACAAATAAAGGAGGAATGATTTATGAATAACTGTGGATATGGTAATGGAATCGGAGCCGCAATCATATTAGTTCTATTTATTCTTTTAATTATCATCGTAGGAGCATTCATTTAGTCTTTTTGTATAAATTATAAGGAGGTGTCCCATGGGATGTTGTAGCAAAGGGAATTCTTCAAATAATTGCAATAATAACGGTAATGGAGGATTCGGTCTTGCAAATAGCGCATTTCTAATAATCGTTTTATATATTTTACTTGCAATCATACTAGGCGGATATTTATTTTAAAGAGGGTAACCTCTTTTTT
>CANQHB010000005.1 GCA_947623755.1 uncultured Bacilli bacterium
TTGAGAAATTAAATTATGGAAAAGAAAAAAATAAAAGAATGTTTTTATATGGTTTTCTAGTGGCAGTAGTACTTCTTATTTTGGTAAATATCATTGCGAGTAAAGCCATGTATCGAAAAACCGAAAGTGTGCAGTTAGCAAATGGTACAATAAATTATACACCTTATGATTTTAAAATAATGGCTATGTATCAAGAAACAAGCGCTAAAGGAAAGTATGAAGAAATAACTATTATGCCCGGTTCCGAATATGTAATAAATGAAAGTAAAAGTTATTGTACATTAGATAATAAAGTACATGATAATAAAGCTGTACTAAAAACATTTGAAGGAAGACATATAATATCACACTTAACTAAACAAGATAAATGTTATTTATATTTTGATAGAGAACAAAGTGCAGCAAGTAAAACAGTATTTAGTTTAGGATTAAAAACTGAAGGAGCGATAGACAGCATAACCGGACCAGCCTGTATAGAAAGTAGTGCCAATTGTGGCGGTGAGGGAACGAATATGAAACAAAATGGGTTATATTATGCAGGGGAAGATGATGATGGACCAAGTTATGTATTTAGAGGAACGGTTGATAATAACTGGGTAAAATTTGGAAAGGATAAATCAAATCAAGATATATGGTGGCGAATCATCCGAATAAATGGAAATGGAAGTATTAGATTAATCTATTCTGGCGAAGGAACACCACCAACCGGAAATGGAAAGAATGCAATAGATAATCAAGCATATAATACAACAAGAACTGATAACACTTATGTCGGATATTATTATGGTTCACCTAATCAAAAAACATATGAAGCAACTCATTCTAATACAATTCAAAATAATATAGCTTCTAAAACAGAAGATTGGTTTAAAAATACTACAAAATTAAATACCGACGAATATTTAAAATATATAGATGAAAATGTTGGATTTTGCAATAATAGACAAATAAGTAAAAATCCTCAAGATTGGTTGACGGATGAAGGAATAGAAAATAGAGGAACAGGAATAGTAAAAACAGCATACAAAGGATTTTATAAAGTTGCAACAAATAACAATAGTTGGCGAAGAGATAAACAATATCCAGATTTAAGGTGTAGTAGTAATCCGGAAAATTTCGAAGAAAATGCAGATTATAAGCGAGACTATTATACATGGAAAGACCATGCGAGTAGAGGGAATCAAGCATTAGTTTATCCAGTGGGGCAAATAACCATTGACGAAGTAATATTAGCTGGAGGATTTGGAGGTCGAACAAACTCAGATTATTGGTTAAACTCTGGAACTTTTTATTGGACAATGACTCCACGTGACTTTGACGGCAGTAATGCTAGTGTGTTCACTGTAAATTATGATGGCTACCTCGGCACTTACGCAGATTGGACTATTCCTGGCATTCGTCCTGTAATCAACTTAAAGGCTGAAACAAAATTTACATTTACAGGAAATGGAGACAAAGGGACCACCGCAAATCCTTACATAGTTAGTGATTAATTATTCTTGCCAATATTGCTTTTTCTTATTCAAATATTGGCAAGATATGATTATCTTTTTATGGTAGAGTTTTAAACTCTATCTTTTTATGTACATTTTTTGACATTTTTTTTGACTTTTAGTAGAAGGATATGCCCAATAAATGTTATAATACTAATAAGTGGTGAATTATAATGCATAAAACTATAAAAAGAATTATTCAAGCTATCCTATTTGTTTTAATAATTGGCGCTTTTATCTATATTGGTACGAGAGACTTTAGTGATAAAATTGAAGTTGATAACGAAAAATTTGACCATGAATATCATAATGTAGATAAAGATAATGTTTTTAAATATGCAAATGCTAGCCAAGTCTATTCCATCTTAAAAGGGGGAAGTGGTATTATTTTCATGGGCTATCCTTCCAATGAGTGGACTGGTTATTACGCTAATATCTTAAATGCTGTTGCTAAAGAACTAAATATAAAAGAAATCTTATACTACGATTTTTCTGAAGACCGCAGTAATGCTAACGCGACTTATCAAAGTATTGTGTTGCGTCTTACAAGTTATTTACCAACGCTTGATGATGGCACTCAAAATATTTACGCGCCAACCTTAGTTATTGTAAAAAATGGCGCCATTATCTCATACGACAATGAAACTGCCATTAGTTTAGGTAATATTAAACCTGAAGTTTATTGGAACGACTTAAATATTGGTCTTAAAAAAAGTAATCTTCGCCTTATGCTAAACGATTACTTAAATAGTTAGGAGAATTATGATGAACGATATTCGAAATGGTAAAATTTATGCCAGCCTCTTTATATTATTTCTTGTTATTCTAGGAGTAGGGGGTTTTATTCTTACCACTACTTTAACTAGTAAAAAACCTAAAACTTCCGAACTAGCCCAAGATACCAAGCAAGAATCTACCAACATGAAAATTGATTCTACCCAAGATTATATCTATTTTAGTAACGCTACTACTAAAAATAGTGATTTTGGAATAATTTATCAAGATATTAACCTTAATATTAATAGTTCCGCGGCCAAAACACTCGAAAACGAATTAAATACCAAAATGGCCGAAGCAATTATTAGTTATAAAACACTTACCGAAGCTAATCTAAGTGACGAAGAACTAAATGATATAGTCTATAAAGAAAGTGATATTTATGAAGCTAAATATTATAAATATAGTCGCTATATTACAAGTTCTTATGCTTCTGTTTTAAGTGATGAATACTTCTTTGATGCTCATATTGGTGAAACTTACGTTGGAAGTAAGGCTTATGTTTTTGACCTTACCACTGGTAATTTATTAACTAAAGACGCCATTTTTAGCATATATAATACTAGTTTAGATAAAATAAAAAATGCTGTAATGACTAGACTAAATGCTAAACAATCTACAGTTTTAGTGGAAGAAACTCCCGATACTGAAACTAATGAGCCATCACCTGATGAGGATACCTCTAAGGATTCCGAGTCCAAGCCCAATGATACTTCAAAAGAAGAAACTAAATCCGACACTACTTGGGAAGAAGTAGAAGTCATAAATATAAATGCTACTTTACAAGAATTTGATAATGATAATTATGCAGTATATATCGATAAATCTGGATATTTAACTATAAGTTATCTTGTCAAAACCCGAAACTCAAGTTATAATGATACTATAATAATAAATTAAGGAGGAGAAAATATGGATACAGAATTAAAATTTATGAAAGCTATTGAAAATCTAGAATCAAGATTAGTTAACATTCGGGCTGGCCGAGCTAATCCTTCTATGTTAAATGGTATAATGGCAAATTATTATGGAGTTCCTACTCCGGTTCAAAGTCTTGCTAATATTACTGTTCCTGAAGCTCGTAGTCTTATGGTAAAACCTTTTGACAAAAGTGCTTTAAAAGAAATTGAAAGAGCCATAAACGAAGCTAATATTGGTATTACTCCGGTAAATAATGGCGAAGTAATTATCTTAACTGTCCCAGAACTTACTGAAGATAAACGAAGAGATTATGTAAAACAAGCCAAAAATATTTGTGAAGAAGCGAGAGTTGCTCTAAGAAATATCCGCCAAGACGCTAATAACGACATTAAAAATCAAGAATTACCTGAAGATGAAGAAAAATTAGCCTTAGAAGAGATTCAAGATTTAATTAATACCTATAATAAAAAAATTGATGAAATATTTAAAGAAAAAGAAGCCGAACTAATGAGGGTTTAATATGAAAAAAGAGTTCAAAGAAATTGATAATACTGAAATAAATGAAGTTGTTTCTTTAACTAAAAAGATATTAAAACTTCTTTATATTGTCATGCTTATTGCTATCGTTTTATTTGGTACTATTATTTTAAATAATCTTCATGTTTGGAGTTTCTTATTTACGTTACTTTCGGTTTTATCGCCTCTTTTTATTGGTTTTATTATTGCCTGGCTTTTAAATCCGATTGTAAAAAGTATGAATCAAAAAGGCCTACCTAGAATTGTTGGCAGCCTTATTGTCTATGCTATATTTTTAGTTATCATTTATGTCTTCTTACGATTATTTATTCCTACTTTATATGACCAGATAAATGATTTAATCGGTAAACTTCCGGCCATCTTAGATAGTTTCCAAAATTTTGCAGATGACTTAGTTAATCAAATATCTATAAGTGGGGTAGATTTAGTTGAATTTAAAGATAATTTATTTGCTAGTGTGGGCGATTACTTAGTAAATTACACTAATTCCTTACCAACTTCTTTAATTACGATTTTAGGTAATTTAGCGACAGGTATTGGTAATGTTTTAATTAGTTTAGTGGTAGGCTTATACATGTTATTTGATTTTGATTCTATCACCAAACATTTCTTAAAACTAGTTCCTAATAAAAATAAATATGAAATCGAAGTTTTATTAACTGATATCGGTAAAGAAGTCCGCAAAACTATTTCTGGCACTTTATTAGTGGCCTTTATGGTCTTTGTTTGTGATACTATTGGCTTTGCGATAATTGGTCTTAATGCCCCATTATTATTTGGTATGTTTTGTGGGCTTACAGACTTAATTCCTTATATTGGTCCTTATATTGGAGGGGCCGCCGCTGTTATTGTCGGTTTTAGTCAAGGCTCCATTACTGGTATTACGGTTCTAATAGTCTGCATTGTTGTTCAATTAGTTGAAAACTATATTTTACAACCGGTAATTATGAGTAAGACTACTAAACTTCATCCTGTTACGATTATCGTTGGCTTATTAGTTTTTGCCCATTATTTTGGCATTATTGGCATGGTTATTGCAACTCCATGTATTGCTTTATTAAAAGTAATATTTAGATTTATTGTTAAAAAATATAACTTATTTAAAGATGATGAAGTATTTATAAAAGAAGTACTAAAAGATTAAAGTACTTCTTTTTTACTAGTTTTAGAGCAAATATAATCCACGGAAACTCCAAATTTTTTAGCAAACTTATATAAATATTCTAAACTAACAAATCTCGTTTTAGATTCATACTTTGAAACCGAATTTATGGAAACATCAAACATATTCGCCATTTGTCTTTGCGTATAATTATAAGTCATTCTAATATATTTTAAATATCTAGCAAGCATTTTATAATTAATTCTCTCTTTAGTATTATAACTTATTAAATTACTAGTTAATCCTAGTAACCCATTTAAAGATACTTTATATAAATTACTTAAAATATTTAACTTATCTAAATTCATTTCATAAAGGCCATATTCATAATTTTGATAACACCTAAGAGAGACTTTTAACTTATTAGCTATATACTCTTGTGTATAGCCATTTTTAATTCTAAGCTCTTCAATTAATAAATTATTATGCATCTTTTTTCTCCTTTCTTAAGGTTGCTATTATACTTAATAAAACCTAAAAAATTTGTCGAAAAAAGTTGCGAATTCCCAAATTTTTTCCGGTTTTAAGCGAAAAAAAAGGAAATAGGGTATATCCGGGTAATAATTATTAGTGAAGGGAGGTTTTTGACCACTTGAAAATTGAAACAGTAAAACAAAGAGATTTAAAAGACTGTGGAGCATGCTGTCTATATTGTATTTTAAAGTACTATAATGGCTATGTTCCCTTAGAAAAAATTCGGGATGATACTCTAACCACTATTAATGGTACTACTGCATACCATTTAATAGAGGCAGCCAAGTCTTATGGGTTTGATGCGGTCGGTGTAAGAGTAGATAATATTGATGATGAACGTATCTATTTACCAGCCATCGCTCACTTAACATTAAAAAATGGTTTGACTCACTTTGTTATCATATACAAAATAACCTCTGATTATGTTTGGCTCATGGACCCAGCCCGTGGTAAAGTAAAAATGCCTCGAAATGAATTTCTTTATTTATGGTCTAATGTTCTTATTGAATTAACACCCACCACCAATGTCTTATGCCTGAAGAAGGAATTATCCTTACATCAGCTCTTCTTAAGATTATTAGCTCGTAATAAATCGTTATTCATTTCCATCTTACTTACTAATTTTCTACTTATGTTATTTTCCATAATTGGCAATTTTTACTTTGAGGTAAGTATCTCTAGTCTAAATAATAATAAAGATTCTATTCTAATAAAAGTAATAGTTATTGTCTTTCTATTTATCTTTCTATTTAAAATAGTCTTTAGTTTCTTAAAAAATTATTATTTAAATTTTTTCAACAAAAATCTTGACGCGGAACTATTTACCGATTTTATCAAGCATATCTTTAATCTCCCTTTAAAATTTTTACAAAATCGTACGACCGGCGAAATAGTTTCCCGGATAAATGAACTAGGGGAAGTAAAAAGCCTTTTATCTGAGGTATTTACGACCATCATTTTAAGTACGGTTTTAGCTTTCGGCGCGATAGTTGCCTTATATTTTATAAGTACTAAATTATTTTTTCTTCTTTGTTTAGTAATTAGTATTTATATTATAATTGGTACTATTTTTAGTAAAACTATTTATTATCACGCTAAAGAAAACATTGCGATTGCAACCGATTTTAATGCTACTTTAATTGAGAATATTGAAATGAATCCTAGTATTAAAAATTTAAAACTAGAAGACTCTTTCTTAAGAAAACTAGAAAATAAACTAATTTCTCTTTTAAGAAGTAATTTTAATCTGGATACTCTTTTAAATAATACTAATTTTTTTAAAGAGTTTATTTATGAATTTGGTCTCTTTCTTATTTTAACTTACGGTATTTATTTAATTAAAATCGGTAAGTTAGAAACACTGTCTTTTATAACTTTTAATAGCCTTATCATTTACTTGTTTAATCCTATTAAAGATATGTTAGAATTAGTCCCTAAATATAATTATTTAAAGGCTTCATTTACGAAATTAAGTGAATTATTAAATATCAAAGAAGAAGATTATTTTCTTGGATTAGATAGTACAATTAATTCCATAACTATTGAAAACTTAAGCTACTCATATAACAAAGTTACCAATATTTTAAATAATCTTTCTCTAGATATTAAAGCTAGAGATAAAATCCTCCTAACTGGAGCTAGTGGAAGTGGTAAAAGTACCTTGTGTCATTTACTTCTTGACAAATCTCTTAGTTATTCTGGGAAAATAAGTTTTAACAATGTAAATCAAGCTGACTTAAGTTTAGAGACTATTCGAAATAATATATTATATATCGGTCAACAAGAAAAGTTATTTACCGGTTCTATTAAAGATAACATTATTTGTAATCGACCTGTTTCTTCGGAAGAATTAATGCAAGTCTTACAAATATGTCGCTTAAAAGATTTTATAGATACCCGACCAAATCGTTTAGAAACTATAATTAATGCTAACCTAAATAATTTAAGCGGTGGTGAAAAACAACGTTTAATATTAGCTCGCGGTCTCCTTAAAAACTGTAATGTTATCATTTTAGATGAAGCTCTAAGTGAAGTAGATTTAAAATTAGAAAAACAAATAATAGGTGATATCATGAAATTTTATAAGGATAAAATCTTAATTTATGTTTCTCATAAAGATGTACGTGATAAATTTAAGAAAGTAATTACCATAGGTGCCAAATGATAGATATATATAATAATGTAACAGCCTTTATTAGTCTTAAACCCCGCAAGTTTTTACTTTTAGGCTTATCTCTTCTTTTTATCTTAATGGTTAGTTTCTTCTTATTAAGTTTTACGAAAATATCCGACAACTATCCCACTAAAGGTTATGTTACCTGTGATAAAGACTGCATTTTAATGGCCTATCTTCCTAGTGACATTCCCTTAGAAGAAGTAACATTCAATAATAAGAATTATGATTATGAAGTATTAAATACGGAAATTTATGTTCCCGAACCCTCAATCGTTAGTTTAAAAAAAATCACTTTTAAAGTTAAACATAAATTTCAAAATAATGAAATCGTTAATCTAAATTTTTATTATCATAAACAAAGAATTATCGTCAAAATTAAAGATTTGATGTTTTAGAAAGGAAGTATTTAAAGGTGGAAAATTTAAGTAGAGAATCTTTACTACAAATAGCTGGGGGAAATATCTCTATATTTCATACTGGCCTTAAATTAGCAAATATCCTTAAAAATTACTTTAAACTATTTATAATTTATAAAGGGAGGATGATTTAATGCATACTTTAACTAATAATGAAATGCTTGAAATTAATGGTGGCGGTTTTTGGACTGCTTTAGGAGTGGGAATTATTACTGCTGGCGTCTTTATTGCCTCTGTAATTTATGGTTATATTAATCCCAATTCATGCAACAAATGAGATTAACAAACGACGAACTTTTAAAAATAAGCGGTGGCTTTAGCCTAAATGGCACTTTAATTAGTGCTCTAACTCGTGTATTTACCACTATTATTGATTTCGGCAAAATGGTTGGAACCAGCCTAAGACGTAGTAAAGATAAGAATTATTGTTAGTAAAAAAAGGGTTTTAATTTAGCCCTTTTTTTGATATAATGAAATTGGTGAAAGCGATGAAAAAAGGGTTTGCTTCAATGTATATGATTTATTCATTTTTTTTAATATTTATTGTCATGATGCTATCTGTCTTAATGATTAATAGTTACAAAAGTAATTTCTTAAACAAGCTTAAAAATGACATTAAAACGGAATTAAATCTTTATGAGTTAGAACAAAAAACTATGGAAACTACCGAAACTACGGAATAAAGAAGCAAAATCACTTGAATAAAGCTTAAAGTGGTGATATACTATACATTGATTATGAAGGGAGGGATAATTAATGACAAAAGTAATTGTTCAAAATGGAAACGTTGATGGCGCTTTAAAGAAATTTAAAGCTAAAGTTGCCCGGAGCGGTGTCCCTTCTGAGTTAAAGAAAAGAAAACATTATGAAAAACCAGGCGTACGTCGTAGAAATGAAAAAAAAGAACAAATGCGTAACGCTAAAAAACATCGTAATAATTATTAAATAAAAGGGTGATTATCATGAATAACCAAATTGCAAATGATTTACAAGCAGCCATGAAAAGTGGCGATAAATTTCGTTTATCTGTATTAAGAATGTTAAAAAGTGCTTTACAATTAGAAAAAATTAGTAAGAAGCATGATTTAACTGATGATGAAGTAATCGCTGTAATTAAGAAGCAAGTTAAAACGAGACGAGATTCCATTGTCGAATTTACGAAATACAATAAACTTGATGAAGTTGCGAAATTAAATGAAGAAATTGCCATTTTAAATGTTTACTTACCTGCTGAAATGTCAGAAGAAGAAATATCTAAAGTTATTGATGAAGTATTTGCTGAACTAAAACCTACAAGCATGAAAGAAATGGGCTTAGTTATGAAATCATTAACTCCCAAATTACCTAATGCGGATATGTCTTTAGTAAGCAAATTAGTAAAAGAAAAATTAAGCTAGAAAAATAGCTTTTTTAATTGCTTAATTATTAAAAATCTATTATAATATAATTAAATAGTAAGGAGTGTGAGTATATGAAAAAAATCTTAAGTATCTTTATCTGTTTCTTGTTATTAATATCAGTTAGTGGCTGTGGGAAAAAATCTAGTACCAAAACTATTCTATGTACGGCAGAATCTGAAGCAGAAGACGCGTACGAAATGAAAAGCACAATGGAAATTAAATATAGCAAAAAAGATAATAAGCTTGACCAAATAATTCAAAAAGTCGAAATGAAATTTGACAAAGATAATGATAATGTTAAAGAAAATTTTGATGAATATGTTGAAATGCAAGAAGAAAACTTCAAAAAATATGAAGATGAATACAAAGGCGTCAAAATAGATTACCAAGTTGATAAGAAAAAATACACTATGAGCGCTAGCATAACAGTTGATGCCGAAAAAGCTGATGAAGACACATTTGAAATGACTGAATTACAAGACTTCATAGATGAAGATAAGATATTTGATTTAGACGCCTTCTGGGATGACTATGAAGAAACTAAAGATGAAGGCGATTTTAGTTGTAAAGAAAAATAGCTCGCTTTGAGTTATTTTTTCTTGACAAAAAGCATATAATATCATATAATTATTAAGAAATTTAAAAAGGAAAGCGAATTTTATTCCACCTGATGAATATTAGTTCATGGGTAAAAAGCCAAAATTAAATCAAGGTTTTTTAGGTGGAATATAATGTATTCTACCTTTTTTAATTATTATGGAGGTGCTAATTATAGCAAGTGCGAGTAAAGAGTTATTAATTAACGAACAAATTAGAGTAAATGAAATGATGGTAATTGGACCTAACGGAGAACAAATGGGGCAAAAAAATTTAAATGACGCCTTAACGTTAGCGCGCTATGCCGGTCTTGACTTAGTCTTAATGAACGATAATGGGAATATGGCTGTGGCTAAGATTATGGATTACAATAAGTATCGTTATGAAAGACAAAAGAAACTTAAAGAAGCTCAAAAAAAGCAACGGGAAACTAACAAAGAATTAAAAGAGTATCGTCTTTCAGTCACGATTGATATTCATGACTTTGAAACCCGGGTTCGTAATGCTAAGGAATACTTAGTAAAAGGTCATAAAATTAAAGCTTTCATTCGTTTTAAAGGCCGTCAAATGGCTCGACCTGAACTAGGTAAAGAAGTATTACTAAGATTTTACGAAGCTCTAAACGATGTGTCTACTATTGAAGCCGAACCTAAAATGGACGGAAGGCAAATGTTTATGCTTTTAGCACCAAAAAGTAAGTAGGAGGAAAATAAATTATGGCAAAATGCAAACAAAAAACTCATAAAGCCAGTAGTAAGGTTTTAACTAAAAAGAAGAATGGTACCTTAACTTATAAAAAAGGTAATGGTAATCATAAAACTAACAAAGATACAGCCAAACAAGTACGTCAAAGAAGAAATAAAGGCGTTTTAGCAAAAGGAGAAGCTAGCAGATTAAAGTCTGTTATCTAGGAGGGTAAAATGACAAGAGTTAAAGGTGGAACTGTTTCCAAAACCAGAAGAAGAAAAGTATTAAAAGAAGCCAAAGGTTACTTTGGAAGTAAACATAGATTATATAAAACGGCTCAAGAACAAGTATTCCATAGTGGAGCTTATGCTTATCGTGACCGTAAAGCTAACAAAAGAAACTTCCGTAAACTTTGGATTACAAGAATTAATGCGGCATGCCGGGAAAATGAAATTAGCTATTCTAAATTTATGAATGGTCTAGCTTTATCTGGTATTGAAATTAATCGTAAAGTTTTAAGTGAAATGGCTATTAATGATAGTGCTGCTTTCACTAATTTAGTAAAAATTAGCAAAGACGCTCTAGCTGGCAAAACACTAAAACCAGCCAAAGTAGAAGCTAAGAAAGAAGAACCTAAAACTTCTAAAAAAGAAGAAAAAACAACTAAAGTTGATTATAGCAATATGACTTTAACTGAACTTAAAGCTTTAGCTAAAGAACAAGGCGTTAAAGGTTATTCTACGATGAAAAAAGACGAATTACTAAAAAACTTAAAATAAGGCTATAAAATATAGTCTTTTTTTGTTTAACTTCTTTTTTTTTTCTTAATTTTTTGATATAATCATACATAAGGTGATATTATGAAAATTTACTTAGTCGCAGGCAAAGCCGGAAGTGGCAAATCTGAAGTTGCCAAAATTATTAAAGAATATTATCAAGCTTTTGGTAAAAGAGTCTTAATTACGGAATTTAGTAAATATCTTAAAATGTATGCTAAAGAAGTTTTAAATTGGCATGTCGATGAACCAAAACCTCGTCGCTTTTTACAAGATATTGGAGTTACCATAAGAGAAAATATGGGTATGCCTCTTATGCTTATCAATCGTATGATGGAGGATATTAAAGTTTATGAATTATATTTTGATATCGTTATTATAAGTGACGTTCGTCTTCCTGAAGAAATCGAAGAATTTAAGAAAAAATATCAAGATTGTAAATCCATTTATATTGTCAATCAATTTGAAGAAAGCAAACTTACTGTAAAAGAACAAACACATATTACTGAGACAGCTTTAGAAAATTACGGTAATTTTGATATAACTATCACTAATGATAATATTAATACTTTAGAAAGTAAAGTAGTTTCATTCCTAGAGGGGGAAAAATAAAATGAACTTAAAAGATGAATTTATTCAATTTTTCAAAAGTAAAAATCACGTGCAAATTCCCAGTGCACCATTAATTCCCGAAAATGACCCTTCGGTTTTATTTAACACTGCTGGTATGCAACCTTTAATTCCTTATTTAATGGGTAAACCTCATCCTGAGGGTAAAAGATTATGTGATTATCAAAAATGTGTCCGTTTAACTGACCTAGATAGTATTGGCGATAAAACTCATCATACTTTCTTTGAAATGCTTGGTAATTGGTCTTTAGGCGATTATTTTAAAAAAGAAAGTATTGAATATAGTTTTGAATTTTTAACTCAAGTTTTACATATTCCCTTAGAAAAACTCGCCGTGACAGTTTTTGCAGGTAATGACGAAATTCCTCGGGATGAAGTATCTGCTAGTATTTGGCAAAGTCTCGGCTTAAGTCCTAAAAGAATTGCTTATCTAGGAGTGGAGGATAACTTTTGGATTGCGGGGGAAACTGGCCCATGTGGTGGAGATACTGAAATATTTTATTTCCGAAGTAATGACCCTGTACCAGAAGAATTTGACCCTAAAGATGACCGATGGGTAGAAATTTGGAATAATGTCTTTATGGAATTTAATAAAGATTCTGATGGTCATATTACAGAACTACCTCAAAAAAATGTCGATACCGGTATGGGCTTAGAGCGGGTTGTTGCCATACTAGAAGGGGTAACCGATAATTATGCGACTTCCATCTGGAAAGACGTTATTGCAAAAATCGAAACTATCAGTAATAAACCTTATGAAGGTAACGAAACTAGTATGCGGATTATTGCCGACCACATAAGAACAGCCGTTTTTATAAGTGCTGATTACGCTGGTATTAAACCAAGTAATACAGACCAAGGCTATATTTTACGTCGTCTAATTAGAAGAGCTATTCGCCATGCTAAAAAATTAGAAATTCCTATGAACTCTGATTGGATTTTAGATTTAGCTAAAGTTATTATTAAAGAATATGAAAATTATTATCAAGAAATAAAAGATAATCAAGAAGTTGTATTAGAAGTTCTAAAAAATGAATCTCTTAAATTTAATCGTACTTTAGAAAAAGGCTTAAAAGAATTTACCAAATTAATAAATCATTTAGATACTAAAGTAATTGATAAAGATAATGCTTTTAAATTATATGATACATACGGTTTTCCTCTTGAATTAACCGAGGAAATGGCCCAAGAACAAGGATTTACTGTTGACGTTGCGGGCTTTAAAGAAAAATTTAAAGAACACCAAGCTTTATCTCGTACTGCTTCTGCTGGTAAATTTAAGGGTGGTCTTGCTAGTTCCGGAGAAATTGAAACTAAATATCATACTGCCACTCATCTTCTTAATGCTGCTCTAAAAGTCGTAGTAGGGCCTACTGTTCACCAAAAGGGTAGTAATATTACTAGTGAAAGAATGCGTTTTGATTTTTCCTGCGACCATAAATTAACCGATGAAGAAAAAAGAAATGTTCAAGAATTAGTTAATAAATGGATTATCGATGATATTCCTGTTACCATGACTACCATGCCTAAACAAGAAGCGGTAAAAAGTGGGGCCGAGGCTATGTTTATTGAAAAATATGCCGATATTGTAAATGTTTATAGTATTGGTGATATCTCTAAAGAAATTTGTGGTGGCCCTCATGTTAAGCATACCGGCGAATTAGGCAAATTTAAAATAATTAAAGAAGAAGCTAGTAGTGCTGGCGTTCGCCGAATCAAAGCTATTCTTGAATAAAATATTAATAAAATTAGTAAAATAAAAAAATATAATAATTAATGAGTATTTAGCCACTTAAATACTCTTTATTTTTTCTTTAAAATATGATATTATAAAATAGTATAGAATAGAAGAGGTGGCTTTATGACTATCTTAAGTTTAGGCAGATGCAGTTATGATATAACTTGCCCAGTCGAAGAATATCCCGTTGAAGGTACCAAATATTTATTAAATGAAAAGATTGAATCTGGTGGTGGAACCGCCGCTAATGTTGCCTATCTTCTAGGAAAGTGGGGGGAAACTTCTCATTTTGCTGGGGTTATTGGTTCTGATGAATACGGGACTAAAATCAAAAAAGATTTAGAGCAAGCTATGGTTAAAACTGAATTTATGGAAGTAACTTATGATGTCGGCACTCCTTTATCTGTTATTTTAGTTAACAAAAAAAATGGCACTCGAACTCGTTTTGATGTCGTTGGGGCTTCTATTCCCCAATTAAAAAAATATGAATATAATATTACTCCGGACGTTATTTTTACCGATGGCAAAGAATATGGTGCCACTATTAATGCTTTAAATAAATACCCCAATGCCATTAGTATTGTGGACGCAGGCCGGGTTGACCGAGATTTATTAGAATTATGTAAATATGTTAAATATATTGTTTGTTCTAAAGGATTTGCCGAAACAGTAAGTGGTCTTAAAATTGATTATAACAACTCTTCTAGTTTAGTTAATGTTTATCGTAAATTAAAAGATAAATACCCTAATAATGAAATAGTTGTTACTCTAGAAAGTATGGGTGCTATGTACACTTTTAATGGTGAAATAAGGATTATGCCTGGTATTAAAGTTAAGCAAGTTGACCCTAGCTGTTCAGGTGATATTTTCCATGGGGCCTTTGCTTATTGTCTAGCTAATCATTTTGATATGGAAAAAACCATTACTTATTCTAATATTGCGGCCGGTCTATCTGTTGCTAAAATTGGAGGGCGGACTTCCATTCCTAATTTAAAAGAAGTAATAAATTATTATAATCAGAAGTTTAATATTAAACCAGCCACGGAAGAAAAACCTCAAGAAGAAGTTAAATCTCCGGACGCATTACCAGATATTCCAGACGCTGCTACCTTTAAGATTATCCCACCAAATTCGAAAGATAATATCGCTGAAATTGGCGCCTCTTTCTTTGGCGCAGCGCCTACTACTCCAACTCCGACGCCAGTTCCAAATGTTGCCCCTCCAACTCCTGAAGCTACCACGGCTATTCCGACAATTGAGGCAAGTAGTAATGTACAGCAGTAAATCTCCGACCATTAATCTGCATGGGGAAACTAGAGATACGGTCGTCTATATTTTAAACGATTTTATCAAAGATAATGTTAAATTAGGCATTCCTTATGTTGGCGTTATCCATGGTTATAGTAGTACTATTTTAAAACAGAAAGTCCATGAATTATTAAAAAAGAACCCTCAAGTTGATTCCTTTAAAGTTGATTTATTTAATCCCGGGCTAACTATTGTTAAGTTAAAAATAAGCTAAAAACTTATTTTTTTTAAAGCCTAAAAACCCGAAAATAAGCCTCAAATTGCCCAATTTTGACCCCTCAATTTGACAAATTCCTCAAAATATGCTATAATTTTGTTCGTAAATGAATAAGGGGGTTATATTCATGAAAGGTTATGTATTAGATTACATTAATGAAAATGAGTTTAAAAAATTAGAAAGAGCTTTAAAAAAATACAACATGTTAGCTTTTAAAAAATTAAACTTTGACTATTATCCAGCTATCAGAAATGGTAACTTTGTCGGGGAACTAGTAAGTACTAACAAAAAAGAACATACGGAAAAATATGAACTTAAATTACCAAGTGATAAAATGTTTGCCGCTGTTCATGGTGAAGTAAAATTATATTATACTGTTTATTTAAAAGAAGGAACAGTTATGTTAGAAACAATAACACCAACCGAAATCTTACTTGAAGGACATATGAGTGAACTTACAACCTATAAAGGTATTATGATTTCTAAAGCTAATGCATCTAAAGATAAATTTAAAATTGATTTACTAAATATGTTACAAGAAAAGTAACATATTTTTTAATAGGGAAAGAAGGGTTATTATGCTTTTAGATTATACTTTAAAGAAAGATATCTCCCAGTTTAAAGTTCAATATTATGGCTTAATAAACTTTAAATTTCGGCCATTTCATAAAATTTTAGTTTATAATCTTGTTGAAAAACTAACTGGTTTTACGAGATTTAATATCACTTTTACTGAAGACTTAGAAAATATTAATTTATTAGTTACATTACCTACAAAAAATGTCCTTAAAATTTGCTTAAATTCCGATATTATAACGATAAAATATAATAATATCACCTATTATTTTGCCCCTAATTATTCTTTTAAAGAAATTGATATAACTTTAAAAAAACTAGCTATAACTTGTCCTGATAAAGAAATAATTGAAGAATTTAAAACTCACTTAGTTGATTTTAAAGTTGCCTTATCTAATAAACTTTATGAGTTATCTCTTCCTTATGATACAGATTATGTTTTAGACTATAATGTTTTTAGTTCTTTAAGTGCTAATTCTACCATGCAAGATTTAATTAAAATATATGAAACTCAATTTGCGCCTACCCAAGGAAGTTACAACTATGAAAAAGCCCTTACTACTTTTAATATCTATGAATCTAGTCTTTTAAAAGAAAATATTTGCTTGCAAAATGGGGTAGTCTCATCTTTTGAATATCATCAATATCTATCCCCAGTGGATATTAAGGTTACTAAGCATGCCCATGCTGAGCCTTTAATAACTATTAGTGGTCTAACTCTTGATTTTAATATGGATTTAAATTCCGAAATTAAAACTTTACTTGCTAAAGTTCCTCAAGAAACTAATAGGGTTACTTTAAAACGGATTAAGTAATGATATCATCCATTTTAAGTAGAAAAAAATGTTATCTTGTGATACAATAACGATGGTGGTTAATTATGTTAGAAATAAATAACTTAACAGTTGAAGCCGAGAATAAAACAATTCTAAATAACTTCAATTTAAAAATAAATGATGGGGAAATCCATGTTTTAATGGGACCTAATGGGACTGGTAAATCTACTATTTGTAAAGCGATATTAAAACACCCTGATTATAAAGTAACAGGTAAAATGACTTACCATGACCAAGATTTATTAGCCATGGATACTACGAGTATTGCTCGCCTTGGTTTCTTTTATTTGAATCAAAATCCGGTTGAAATAGAAGGAATAACCAATGCCGAAATGCTTCGTAATGCTCTAAGCGAAAAAAATGATGAACGGGTAGATATCTTTAAATTTAATAAAAAGTTAAACGAAGTCTGTGATATCATAAATCTTCCTAAATCTTTTGTTCATCGGGATATCAATTATAACATGAGTGGTGGGGAAAAGAAAAAAAATGAATTATTACAGTTATTTATTTTAGAACCTAAGTTTATTATTTTAGATGAGATTGATTCAGGTCTTGATGTGGATGCTCTAAAAACGGTCGGTAAAGCCTTACAAGAATATTATGAACGGTATAAACCATCTATCTTAATTGTCACTCATCATCAAGCAATTTTAAAATATTTTAATGACTATACTGTTCATGTTTTAAAAGATGGTAAGATTAAAGCAACCGGTGATAAAAGCCTAGCCACTAAAATTGAAAACTTAGGATTTGAGGCAAATACAATTAATGGGACTACTGAATATGAATAAACTATTATTGGTAGGGGATAATACCATCACCCCCGGTAATTATTTAATTAGTTATGATACAGCCTCTAATCTTACTATAAATGGCGAAGTTACCTTAAATAATCCTAATAACCCTAATCATGATTTAACGATTAACTTAGAAAACAATGCTCAACTAAATTATCATGCTATTTTATATCTAACTACAAATAATAACTTAACTATTACGACCAAGAACAATAATGTCTTAAATTTAAACTTAGTAATTATAAATACAAATAAAAATAAATTTACTATTACAATTAATATGTTGGGAAGTACTAGTCGTGCTAAAATATCTATTCGAGCTTTAAATACTGATAGTGCGTCTAACCTAGATATAATCTGTAATGGTAATATCTCTAAAAATACTTTTGATAATGAAATTCTAGAAGATTTAAAAGGCTTAATCTTGCATAATGATTCTCTAAAAATAAGCCCTAATATAACGGTTTCCACTAATGAAGTAATGGCTAATCATTTAGTTACTATTGGTTCCTTTAATCCCGAAGATTTATTTTATCTCGCGACCAAAGGCCTAAGCATAAAAACTGCTAAAAACCTACTACTTCATAGTTTTGTAACCAGTATTTTACCCCAAGAATTACACGAATATTTAAAAATGGAGGTGATTAAATTTGAATAGAGAAGATTTTCCTCTTTTAAAACAAGATATAATTTACTTTGACAATAGCGCTACGAGTTTAAAACCAGCTTGTGTTATTGCCAAAATCCAAGATTACTACTCTAATTATTCGGCTAATGCTCATCGTGGTGATTATGACTTATCCTTTAAAGTTGACCAAGAATATGAAAATACCCGGGAATTAGTCCGGAATTTTATTAATGCGTCTTCTTTAGAAGAGATAGTTTTCACAAGTGGTGCGACCGAATCTTTAAACTACATTGTAAGAGGTTTCTTTGAAAACTACCTAGAAAAAGGGGATGAAGTTCTAATTACAACTAGTGAACATGCTTCTAATGTTCTTCCTTGGTTTCGTCTTGCTAAAAAGCTTGGTATTGAAGTAAACTATATTCCTTTAGATACTAATTATTATGTTACTTTAGATAATGTTAAAAAAGCAGTATCTTCTAAAACAAAAGCTATCAGTTTAGCTGGGATAACCAACGTTATTGGGGACGCGCGGCCTATTAAAGAAATAACCAAATTTGCTCATGAAAATAATATTTTTGTTGTGGTGGATGGAGCTCAAATGGTTCCCCATGTTAAAGTAGACGTCCAAGACTTAGATATCGACTTTCTCGGTTTTTCTGGCCATAAAATGTGTGGCCCAACGGGTATTGGTGTATTATATGGTAAAAAAGAATTATTAGAACATTTAGAACCTATTAATTTAGGCGGGGGAATGAATGAATCTTTTGATAATCAGGATGAAGTCTATTTAAAACCTCTTCCTACTCGCTTAGAAGCCGGAACTCCTAATATTGCCGGCGTCCTTGGTTTAGGGGAAGCTATCAAATATCTTGAAAATATTGGCTTTGATAATATTGCCAAACAAGAACATAATTTACGGAAATATTTAATTGATAAATTAATTCCATTAAAACATATTGATATAATTAATTTAGAGAGTGATAGTGGTATTGTTGCCTTTAATGTTTCCAATATTTTTAGTCAAGATGTTGCCTATTACTTAAATAAATACAATATATGTGTTCGCGCTGGTAATCATTGTGCTAAAATCTTGAAAAACAGTGTTGGAGTTACTAATACCGTTAGAATTAGTCTATATTTTTATAATACTTATGAAGAAATCGATAATTTAGTTGAATTATTAAGTGATTATGATAAAATAGTAAAAGAGATGATTTAAAATGGACACCGAAACTAAAAGAGAAATTATTATGGAAAATTATACTCATCCGACTAATCGGAATAAAGAGCATGATGATTCTTATTATATGGTAAATACCAATAATGCTAGTTGTATTGATAATTTAAATATTTATATTAAATTTGAAAATGGCATTATTAAAGATATCAGCTTTGAAGGGGAAGCTTGTGCTATTTCGGTCTCCGCTACGTCTGTTATGATAAATAATTTAATTGGTAAATCGAAAACAGAAGCCCTAAATTATATTAAAGAATTTTACAAAATGACAGAAGGCGAAAACTATAATTCGGAAGTTTTAGGGGAAGGTAACGCTTATAGTGATATTTATAAACAAGGCAATCGTAAAACTTGTGCTACTCTACCATTTCGTGGACTTGAAAAAGCTATTTTAGAAACAAATAAATAGCTTTTTTTCATGGCCTTTTCATGATATAATATTTATGGTGATTAATATGCGTATTAAAACAATTTTTATGGGAACTCCTGATTTTGCGGTACCTATTCTAGAAACTTTACTAAAAAATACCGACGTCGTCCTAGTAGTAACCCAACCTGATAAAGAAGTTGGTCGTAAAAAAATTTTGACGGCATCTCCGGTTAAAAAATTAGCTTTAGCCCATAATATTCCGGTTTATGCCCCAGCTAAAATTCGCACCGATTATGCGGAAATTCTAAAATACCAACCGGATTTAATTGTAACCTGTGCTTATGGCCAAATAATTCCTACGCCCATCCTTAATCTTCCTCGTTTAGGCTGCATTAATATCCATGCGTCTCTTTTACCTAAATATCGGGGTGGGGCTCCAATCCATCATGCCTTAATTAATGGCGAAGAAGAAACTGGTATTACCCTTATGTATATGGATGAAAAAATGGATACCGGTGATATTATTGCGGTTTCTAAAACTCGTATTAAAGATACAGATACCGTGGCCACTTTACATGACCGTCTAAGTAAAATAGGTAGTAAACTGCTTGAAAAAACTTTACCGGTCATCATAAATGGCACTAATAGTCGTCAAAAACAAAATGATGAGCAAGCAACCTATGCTAAAATTATTACTCGGGAAGATGAACACTTAGATTTTAATACTCCTGGTCTTCAAGTTTTTAATAAAGTTCGGGGTTTAAATTCTTGGCCTTTAGCTAATCTAATTTTAAATGGCGAAGAAATAAAAATTTTAGCTGGTTATCTTGGTGAAAAAACTTCGGCTAAACCTGGCACCATAGTAAAAATTACTAAAGACGCCATCGGTATATCTACTTTAGACCGTATTTATTATATTACCGAACTAAAACCTTTTGGCCGTAAAGTAATGTCTGCCAAAGATTATCTAAATGGTAAAAAAAGTGCTGATTTGTTAAATGTAACCGTAAGTTAGGAGTTATTATGAAGAAAAAAAGTAAATTAAAAAATAAAATAAATACTCTAAAAAAGACCACTAAAGGAAAAGCGACTTTGCGTCTTATAAAATGGTGTATCTTTTTTGTCCTTTTATTTCTTTTTCTGCTTATTTCTTCGCTTTTTAAGCCATCTCCTAAAACCCCAATAGAAGAAGAACCAGCTTCACCTACTTCTTCTTCTCCTAGTGAATATATCCCCGAAGATACCCTAAATATTGCAACATTTAATAATGCTTTAAAAACTTTAACAAGTAGCCCTTATAACTATAATTATGAAATAACGGTTAATGATACTAATTACATTTATAAAGGTACCCAAGAAGGGGAAGCCACCACTGGCTACAAAGAAACTAATATGGGTATTACTAAATACTATCGTGATTCAACGGGGTCTTATTCCCTTAATATGGATAGTAAAGTTCCTTATCCGGATTTATATGCGGGTTTAGATACCAATTATCTTGATTTAAATTATTTAAAAAACACCTTTCAAGGCCTAACTTTTACGTTGAATTCTAATCACAATTGCTCTAATTATTTAT
The DNA here is from genome assembly GCA_947623755.1 of uncultured Bacilli bacterium. Taxonomy (GTDB): domain Bacteria; phylum Bacillota_I; class Bacilli_A; order RF39; family UBA660; genus Caccenecus. Next base: position 21,336 of record CANQHB010000005.1, read on the forward strand.
ATGAAAGTACTATTAATGATATAAATTATCAAATCGAATTTGACCATAATACTTATCATTTAGTTTTTATTAATATTAATACACCTAACGCAACCTATCATTTAAATTTTAATTAAGGAGGTAATTTACTTGCCAAGTATTTATAATTATTCTCGTCATGACTTTGAAAAATATTTTGAAAGTATCGGCGAAAAGAAATTTAAAGCCACTCAAGTATATGAATGGCTATATCGAAAAAGAGAAACCAATATTGAAAATTTTTCTAATCTAAAAAAAGAATTACGAACTCGCCTCGCGACGGATTTTAGCTTTGATACTCTAAAAATCGAGAAAAAGGAAAGTGATTACCAAACCCATAAATATTTATTTCGTCTTTCTGATGATAACTTTATTGAAGCGGTCGTAATGTTCCATGATTATGGCAACTCTATTTGTGTATCCAGTGAAGTTGGCTGTAATATGGGTTGTCGTTTTTGTGAATCTGGTCGTCAAAAAAAGATTCGTAATTTAGAAGCCCATGAAATAGTCGAACAAATTTTAGTTATAGAACAAGATTTAAAAATTCGGCTTTCCAGTGTTGTTATTATGGGCATTGGTGAGCCCTTAGATAATTATGACAACATTCTTAAATTTATTGAAATTATTAATGACGCGAAAGGTATAGCAATTGGCGCCCGCCATATTACTTTATCTACTTGTGGCTTAGTTCCGAAAATATATGAATTATCCAAACTTCCTCTCCAAATTAATTTGGCCATTTCTCTTCACGCACCCAATGATGAACTCCGAAATATGTTAATGCCTGTAAACAAAGTGTATAATATAGCGGCTTTAAAGCAAGCAATCAAAGATTATTTACAAGTTACCGGTAGACGAATTACTATTGAATATGTTATGCTTAATAATGTAAATGATAGTAATGCCTGTGCTGAAGAGTTAGCTAATCTTTTTAAAGGAATGAATGTTTACGTTAATTTAATTCCTTATAATGAAACTAATCATTTAGAATTTAAAAGGAGTAGTAGAAATCGCATTATGGCATTTTATGATACTTTAAAGAAAAATGGCTTAAATTGTACTATCAGAAAAGAATTTGGAACAAATATAAAGGCCGCTTGTGGTCAATTGAGAGGAAGTATGAAAAATAAATGAAATCATTTTATTTAACTGATACTGGTCGCGTTAGAACTCATAATGAAGATAGTGTAACTATTTTAAAAAATGCTAGTAATGAATATTTAATGGTCGTCTGTGATGGCATGGGTGGCCACCGCAAAGGGGAAGTAGCCTCATCCATGGCTATTGCTTCTTTAGGTAAAAGATTTAATAAAATCTCTAGTATTGGTTCTAAATTAGACGCTGTAAATTGGCTTAATGATAGTGTAAGTGAAATCAATAAAAATATTCTTTTATATGCTTCAGAAAATCCGGATTCTACCGGCATGGGAACTACTTTAGTTGTAGCCCTTTTAACTCATGATTATTTAATTTTTGGTAATATTGGTGATTCTTCCGGCTTTGTTATGAAAAACCAAGGCTTACATAAAGTAACCAAAGACCATACTTTAGTAAATCTTTTAGTTCAAGCTGGCAATCTTACGGAAGAAGAAGCTAAATTTCATCCTAAGAAAAACGTCTTAATGAAAGCTTTAGGGGCCGCCGAAAAATGTGAATTAGATATCTTTGATGTCGATATGACTATCGATGGTATTCTCTTATGTAGTGATGGCCTAACGAATATGCTTACGAACGACCAAATCGAAAGAGTTCTAAATGACCCTGAATTAGAAATCGAAGAAAAAGTAAGTAAATTAATTCGCAAATGTAATGCCCGTGGAGGGACCGACAATATCTCCATTGCGTATTTAATTATAAATGAAGGGAGGGAAACTAAGTGATAATGAAGGGACAAAAAATTAGCGACCGCTACCAAATCATTAAATCGATTGGCGAGGGCGGTATGGCTAATGTTTATCTTGCTTATGATACTATCTTAGACCGTAATGTTGCTGTTAAAATCTTACGTGGTGATTTATCTAACGATGAAAAATTTGTCCGTCGCTTCCAAAGAGAAGCTCTTGCTGCTAGTAGTCTGGCTCATCCTAATATTGTCGAAGTCTACGACGTCGGAGAAGACAACGGCGAATATTATATTGTCATGGAATACATTGAAGGCAAGCACTTAAAAAATCTCCTTAAAAAACGGGGTAAATTAACATTAAGTGAAGCCGTCGATATCATGATGCAAATTGCTGATGGCATGAGTGTTGCTCATGACTCTTATATCATTCACCGAGATATTAAACCTCAAAATATTATGATACTAGAAAATGGTTTAGTAAAAATTACGGATTTTGGTATTGCGATGGCGATGAATGCCACCCAACTTACCCAAACTAATTCAGTCATGGGTAGTGTCCATTATTTACCACCAGAACAAGCAAGTGGCCAAGGCTCTACCTTACAAAGCGATATCTATTCGATGGGTATAGTTATGTATGAACTAATCACGGGAGAACTTCCTTTTAAAGGCGACAACGCTGTTGAAATTGCTTTAAAACATTTAAAAGAACCTATTCCTGATATTCGAGATAAAATTCCTAATGTTCCTAATAGTATTGTAAATATCATCAAACGTTCCACCGCCAAAAATCCGAAAAACAGATATAATGACGCTCGGGAAATGTATGAAGATTTAAAAACTTGTTTAGATGATATTAGAGTAAACGAACCAATTATCTCTTATAAATATTCCGAGACTGATACTGATGATACTAAAATTATGAAAATGGTCAAAAAAGAAAAAAATAAAAATGAACCATTAGAAGACCAAAAAATAGAACCAAAGAAAGAAGAAGTTATTGCAAAAAAAATAACGGGTGATGATTTGAAAAAACAAAATAGATTATTAATTATATTAGCCTTTATTTTTACCGGTTTAATTGTGGGTATTACTTCTGTTGTGGTATTAACTCCAATTATAACCAAAACAGGCAAACAAGCCTCTATTCCTGATGTAACTGGCATGTCTGTCAAAGAGGCCATAAATAAACTCCAAGATAAAGGATTTACGGTGGCCGATGAACAAATTGAAAAATCTTCTCCGGATATTCCAGAAGGTAAAGTAATTGGCACTAATCCTGATATTGGCTTAAAACGTAAAAGTGGTACCGAAGTAAAACTTATTGTTTCGATTGGAGATGCCGAGGTTACCATCGAAGATTACACGAATGAAAGTTACTTAGAAATAAAAGGTAAACTAGAAGCCTTAGGCTTAGTTGTCATCGTTGAACGAAAAGAAGTCGAAGAAGATAGTGAAACCGAATACGAAGAAGGTAAAATAATTGAACAATCTGTAAAAGCTGGTGAAAGATTATCCGAAGGGGATACTATTACTTTATATATTCCTGATATTGTAACCCTTTATCCTGATTTTACTAATGGTGATTATACTACCGAAGACGTCCAAGACTTTGCCGATACCTATGAATTAGATTTTAAAATTGAATACGTGCCAACGGATGAGTATGAACCTGGTACTATTTATTATCAATCTCGTCCTGAAGGTTATCGTATTGTCTCTGGCCAAAGATTTATCATTCGCGTTGCCCAAGTCTTAGAAGAAACTGGCGAAAGTGAATGCCCAGATGATTTATGTTAAGGTATTATGAAACAAGGAAAAATAATAAAAAATATTAGTAATACTTATACTGTTAAATATAATGATACTTTATATGAGTGTACGCCTCGGGGTAAGTTTCGTAATTTAGAGCTTACTCCGCTTGTCGGTGATAATGTATTATTTTCTACGGAAGATAAATGTATTATCGATATTTTACCCCGTAAAAATTCTCTAACTAGACCTCATATTAGTAATGTTGATATAGCGCTTATTGTAACTAGTTTAAAACTTCCGGATTTATCTTTGAATTTATTAGATAAAGAACTATCCAGTATTGTTTTAGCTAATGTTAAGCCCGTAATTTGTTTTACTAAATTAGATTTAATTACTCCCGAAGAATTAGCTAAATTAAAAACAATTAGAACTTATTATGACCAAATCGGTTTTAAAACATTTACGAATGAAGAACTCCCGGAACTTACTAAATATTTACAAAATAAATATGTTGTTTTAACTGGTCAAACTGGTGCTGGTAAATCTAGTTTAATTAACCGGCTTGACTCTTCTAAAAATATTTTAACTGGTGAGGTAAGTCTTGCTTTAGGTCGGGGAAAACATACCACTCGACATACCGAATATTTTACTATTAAAAATATCTATATTGCGGATACTCCTGGTTTTTCCAGTTTAGATTTAAGTAAATATTCGCGGGAAGAAATCAAAAATTCTTTTCCCGAATTTCAAAAGTTTTCTTGTAAATATCGTGACTGTTATCACATAAAAGAAGATACCTGTAGTGTTAAAGAAGCCGTCTCATCCGGCCAAATCTTACAGTCTCGTTATGATAGTTATTGTAGTTTTCTTAAGTAGGTGATAAAAATGCAAATATCTGTTTCTTTTTTAACAAGTTATTACAGCCAAGAAAAAAATCTTAGTGAAATAAATAAAACCTCCGCGGATTATCTTCATGTTGATTTAATGGATGGAGGCTTTGTTCCCACTAAGAATTTTACTATTCCCCATATTAAGGAATTATTAGCCGAAGCCCAAAAACCTTTAGATATTCATTTAATGGTTTTTGACCCCGAAAATTATATTGCTGATTTAAAATCTTTAAAACCAACT